>NZ_JAGYGI010000013.1:0-190933 GCF_019947365.1 Pseudomonas sp. GL-R-26
TTCTCGCGGAGTAACTTGTGATGCTGATAATCTGTTGACTAGCAGTCTGACTCCACAAGCACCCACACGAATTGCTTGATTCAGTTGTTAAAGAGCGGTTGGTTAAGATCTTTCGTCTCAACCGAGGCGCGCATTCTACAGCAGCCTCATTTGCTGTCAAGTGATTATTTTCAGAAGTTTTCCAAGTTTCCTTTTCAACTTCAACCACTTGCGCTTCAGATCTCTCATCAGCGGGAGGCGAATTCTACAGCGTTACACGCTGCTGTCAACACCTCTTTTTCAACTCCCTTTCGGCTTCGATGAACTGAAGCAGCTTGCTGTCGAAAACTGCGTAACTCTTTGTTTACCAAGGAGTTTTCCGTTTCGACTGCGCCGGAAGAGGGGCGAATTATAGACATCTATAATCTGCCGTCAAGCACTGATTCAGGTTTTCTATCAATAACCTGAAAATCGCCCCAAAGGACGCCTACATAGAAGAACCAGAACGCCCCCTCTATATAGAAGAACCTCCTCATAGGCAGCCACACCCCATGTCATAGCCAAAAACAAAAAAGCACCCAAGGTGCTTTTTTGTTATCGCTATCAGCTGGACAAGGCCGCCACCCTCGCCCGCGCCGTGTGCAGCTTTTTATAGCTGTCGATCAGGCGAAGGTGTCTGTCGAGCCCTTCCAGTTTCATGCTCGTCGGCGTCAGACCATAGAAACGTACACTGCCATCCACGGACCCTATCGCCGCGTCCATCCGCTCGTTGCCGAACATCCGGCGGAAGTTGACCTCGTAGTCGCTCAGTTCCAGATCATCGTCGAGCTGCATTTCCAGCACGACGTTCACGGCCTGATAAAACAAGCCACGCTCGACGGTGTTGTCGTTGTATTGCAAGAAGGCTTCCACCAGATCCTTGGCCTGGTCAAACTTCTGCAAGGCGAGATAAATCAGCAGCCTCAGCTCCAGGATCGTCAACTTGCCCCACGGCGTGTTGTCGTCGAACTCGATGCCGATCAAGGTGGTGATGTCGGTGTAATCATCCAGCTCGCTGTTTTCCAGCCCCTTGGCCAGCGTTCTCAGGCCGACTTTGCTCAGGCTGTGCAGGTTCAGGATGTCAGCGCGGAACTGCAGCGCTTTGTTGGTGTTATCCCAGATCAAATCTTCTACCGGATAAATTTCCGAGTAATCCGGCACCAGAATGCGGCAGGCCTTGGCACCAATGTGCTCATAGACCGCCATATACACTTCTTTGCCCATGTCTTCGAGAATGCCGAACAAGGTCGCGGCCTCTTCGGCATTGGAGTTTTCACCTTGACCGGAGAAATCCCACTCAACGAATTCGAAATCAGGCTTGGCACTGAAGAAGCGCCACGAGACCACACCGCTGGAATCGATAAAGTGCTCGACGAAGTTGTTCGGCTCAGTCACCGCCTGACCTTCGAAGGTAGGCTGAGGCAGATCGTTCAGACCTTCGAAACTGCGGCCTTGCAGCAATTCCGTCAGGCTGCGCTCCAGTGCCACTTCCAGGCTTGGATGTGCGCCGAACGAGGCAAACACGCCACCGGTACGCGGGTTCATCAAGGTAACGCACATCACAGGGAACTCCCCGCCCAGCGATGCATCCTTGACCAGCACCGGGAAGCCCTGCTCTTCCAGGGCCTGGATACCGGCCAGGATGCCCGGGTATTTCGCCAGCACTTCCTGCGGCACATCCGGCAGAGCCATTTCACCTTCGAGGATTTCGCGCTTGACCGCGCGCTCGAAGATCTCCGACAGGCACTGCACCTGGGCTTCGGCCAGCGTGTTGCCGGCGCTCATGCCATTACTCAGGAACAGGTTTTCGATCAGGTTGGAGGGGAAATACACCACCTCATTGTCTGACTGGCGCACGAACGGCAGTGAACAAATGCCACGCTGGGTATTGCCGGAATTGGTGTCGTACAGATGTGAGCCACGCAACTCGCCGTCCCGGTCGTAAACCTTCAGGCAGTACTCGTCGAGGATCTCAGTCGGCAGTTCGTCCTTCGGGCCAGGCTTGAACCAGCGCTCGTCCGGGTAATGCACAAACGCCGCGTTGGCGATGTCCTCGCCCCAGAACTGATCGTTGTAGAAGAAGTTGCAGTTGAGTCGCTCGATAAACTCGCCCAATGCCGATGCCAGCGCACCTTCCTTGGTCGCGCCCTTGCCGTTGGTAAAACACATTGGCGAGTGCGCATCGCGGATGTGCAGCGACCACACATTGGGAACGATATTGCGCCACGAAGCGATTTCAATCTTCATGCCCAGGTCGGCCAGGATGCACGACATATTGGCGATGGTTTGCTCCAGCGGCAGGTCCTTGCCCACGATGTAGGTACCCGCTTCGCCAGTCGAGTGCGGCATCAGCAACGCCTGGGCATCGGCGTCGAGGTTTTCGACCTCCTCAATCACAAACTCAGGCCCGGTTTGCACCACCTTCTTTACCGTACAACGGTCGATGGAGCGCAAGATCCCCTGGCGGTCCTTGGCGGAGATGTCCGCCGGCAATTCGACCTGAATCTTGAAAATCTGGTTGTAGCGGTTTTCCGGATCAACAATGTTGTTCTGCGACAGGCGGATATTTTCGGTGGGGATATTGCGAGTCTCGCAATACAACTTCACGAAGTACGCCGCACACAACGCCGACGAAGCCAGGAAGTAATCGAACGGACCCGGTGCCGAGCCATCACCCTTGTAGCGAATGGGTTGATCGGCGATCACCGTGAAGTCGTCGAACTTGGCTTCAAGTCGAAGGTTGTCGAGAAAGTTGACCTTGATTTCCATGTGCGATTACCAGAATAACGAGCTAAACGATTTGGCCGCCATTATCCGGTTTTTCGGCACTGACCGTTAACTTTCCACTATTTATCGATCAACGCCACACCGCGCTCCTCAAGCAAACGCACAAACATCGTCAGGCTCCGCGACACCGTCCCCCTGCGCCACACCAGCCAGGTGCGCAGATAGCGGAACGACTCCGACAAAGGCCAGACGCTGACCGTCGTGCATCCAGGCATGCTTTCGAGCATGCTGCGGGGCATCAGCGCCAGGCCGGCACCGGCGCTGACGCAGGCCAGCATGCCGTGATAGGACTCCATTTCGAAAATCTTGCCGGGCACCGCCGCTCCATTGGCAAACCAGCTTTCGAAATGATGGCGATAGGAGCAGTTGGAGCGGAAGGCATAGATGTTTTCGCCATTCACATCCTTTGCCCGATGAATCGGCTCATGGTTGAGCGGTGCGATCAGGACCATTTCCTCTTCGAAAGCAGGCACGCCCTCCAGTGCCGGATGCAGTACCGGACCATCGACGAATGCAGCGGCCAGCCGCCCCGACAGCACCCCATCGATCATGGTCCCGGAGGGCCCGGTGGACAGGTCCAGTTCAACTTTGGCGTGCTTCTGGTTATAGGCGGCCAATAGCTCTGGAATACGTACCGCTGCAGTACTTTCCAGCGAGCCCAGGGCGAAGGCTCCCTGGGGTTCTTCACCCGCCACTGTCGCGCGCGCCTCCTGAACCAGGTCGAGAATACGCCGAGCGTAATCCAGAAAGCTCCAGCCGGCCGGCGACAGGCGCAGACGACTCTTCTCGCGGATAAACAGATCCACACCCAGATCCAGTTCAAGCTGCTTGATTCGGGTCGTGAGATTCGATGGCACCCGGTGGATATGTTGGGCAGCCACACTGATGCTGCCGTGCTCGGCGACAGCCTTGAAGATTTCGAGCTGAACCAGATCCAAGTCATTCTCCAAACGTGAACGTTATGCTCAGTATTATTCAGTTTCCAGAAAACATATAGCCCCATAACCTGAGCACATTCCTACCTCGCAGGACGGTGCCATGACCAAAGTATCCAGCCTTACCCATGCCATTTCGATCAACCCGACCACGGGCGAGCAAATCGGCCATTACCCTTTCGAATCCGATTCGGCACTGCAGGCCGCACTGACGCGGGCCGCTACCGGATTTCGCGCCTGGCGCGGCAAACCGGTTGAACAGCGCGCGCAGCTGTTGATCAACCTCGGCCAAGCCTTGCGCAACAATGCCGAGGCCATGGCGAACATGATCACCCAGGAAATGGGCAAGCCGATTGCTCAGGCCCGCGGCGAAATTGAAAAATGTGCACAGCTCTGCGAGTGGTACGCCGAACACGGCCCCGCCATGCTGAGCCCGGAGCCTACCTCGGTGGACGGCGGCAAGGCGCGCATCGAATATCGCCCCCTGGGCCCGATTCTCGCCGTGATGCCGTGGAACTTCCCCATCTGGCAAGTCCTGCGCGGCGCGGTCCCCACCCTGCTCGCCGGTAATACCTATGTGCTCAAGCACGCGCCCAACGTCATGGGCAGCGCCTACCTGCTGCTGGAGACCTTCAAGCAAGCGGACTTCCCCGAAGGTGTTTTCGAGGTCATCAACGTCACTCCGGAAGGTGTATCCAAAGCTATTGCCGATCCACGCATCGCGGCCGTCACTCTCACCGGTAGCGTACGTGCGGGCATGGCCATCGGTGCTCAAGCCGGAGCCGCACTGAAGAAATGCGTATTGGAACTGGGTGGCTCCGACCCATTTATCGTGCTCGACGACGCCGACCTCGATGAGGCGGTGAAAGCCGCCGTGATCGGGCGTTATCAAAACACCGGACAAGTCTGCGCCGCCGCCAAACGCCTGATTGTCGAGCAGGGCGTTGTCGAGGAATTTACGCGCAAGTTCGTCGAAGCCACCCAACAATTGGTTGTCGGTGTTCCACTGGCCACCACCACCTATATCGGCCCGATGGCTCGCTTCGATCTGCGTGACGAACTGGACCAACAGGTGCGCGACACACTGGAAGAAGGTGCGACGCTGCTGATGGGTGGAAAGAAGACGCAAGGCCCTGGCAACTACTATGAGCCCACCGTACTCGGCGACGTGACCGATCAGATGACATCATTCAAACAGGAATTGTTTGGTCCTGTGGCCTCAATCATCACGGCCCGAGACGCCGCCCATGCGCTGGAGTTGGCCAATGACAGCGAGTTCGGCCTCACCGCCACCCTCTACACGCGCAATGCCGAACTTGCCCGGCAGATGACCAACGAACTTGAAACCGGCGGCGTGTTCATCAACGGCTATAGCGCCAGCGATCCGCGCGTCAGTTTTGGTGGCGTGAAGAAGAGCGGCTTTGGCCGGGAGCTCTCGCACTTCGGAGTGCGCGAATTCTGTAATGCCCAAACGGTTTGGCTGGATCGGCGCTAAGAGGGCGTAGTGTTCCGAACTTGTTCAACTTGCCGACCGTTTCTCTGGAGTTCAGCCTGGCTGATCATTGCCTAGAGTGCACCGACCGCTCGCCTCAGCAATGCGATCCATTTCGGTAATTGATGGATATCGGCGGAACACTCGATAATCAGCTCAAGTGTCGCGACACGTTTTGCGGATCAACAAATCGTGTCGATCTCAATTAAGAACCCGGAACGGTGACCGGGTTCTGTTTTCATTCTTGAATGGGAAGGTCAGCTCGCAGCTCCTGCATGTTGAGCAATCCCTGTTTTCTGGGAAAAAAGCCCGACGCTTTTCTCGCTGGTTGACCAGCTTTCATAAGCGCTTTGCTTTAAAGGAACCCAACTGAAACCTGAAGTCAGTTACTGCGGCTGAGTTGAACGTTCTGGGATGTACATTCGGTGGTGCTAACAGTACCCATGAAAGCATTCATCTTCACGGAGCACTTCTCGATATTCAAGCCGTTACGTCCATCGCTTGAGATGTTGGTGACATATGGGCCCGCAGTTGTGCAGCCTGCCAAAACCGCGAGCAAGCCCAAGGCAACGATATTGAATTTCATATGAGTCCTTTCGAGCGGTGGCCTGAGCCAAATGGTTCGCCGAAAACGGCATTGAAACGTAGTCAAAAGCTTAGACCAACCCGAAAAAATCACCCACTCCTCTGTCTCATCCGGTTACGGTGAAGCCATGATTATCGCCATCGTAATGCCCCTCTACATGGCTTGGCTCATCTACAAGGGGTCGCGGCGATGACATCAGACTCGCTTCTTCCCCTTTGCCCAGCCAGCGACCATCAGGACCAACCCAGGAATCCAAAGGCCGGGCGCGGTGATCGCCAGACCGCAGACAACTAGCGGCAGTCCGGTTAAAAACAACGGATTTCGAAACGCCTTTTCCATAGCAACCACTCCATTAATAGTTCCTCTCATTAAACCATATGGCCTGCCGGCGAACTGCGAATAGTCAACGGCACCGGAAAAGGCTCTTCAACGGTCGTCCCCTGCTACTCAAGCGGCCAAGACACAGCGAGGCAGTCTTCTTGCGCCGTGACCTTGGGATGAGCTGAAGATTCCACCAGAAACGCGCCTACACTGAGATGCACAACGTTTGAGAGGACATGGAGCTCCACGCATGCGGACTAGCGCCCTTGTGATACTCCTTATCAGCTATGCCGTGCTGATGGTGGTTTTTTTCAAGCTAAATGCTCGAAACAATCGGCGCCGCAGAGAAGGTCTTTACGAAGCCTTTGAAACTACAATGCGACAGCATGGGATCAAGTCGTTCGAGATACTCAAGGAAAGTATTTATATCGGTAACAACTTTCGGCCATCAGAACTGTACCGAGTATTGTTGGACGATTCCGGGCACTACTTTCTTTACCAGCATGCCAGCAATAGGCAGCCAGTTTTCATGCCGCTGACCGAAGAGCGAGCGTTACAGGCTGCACAGGGTGACATAGGAATTCAGGCATAGATCATCGCAACTGTTGCCAAAATGTAGTGGATGCCGACCTGTGCCAGGGACACATGCAGCGTCTCGCTGGTGGCAGTAGGTGGCCGGATGAAGTGAACATTGCCCGCGAGCATCGCGTTACCGCCGATCGCGATTGAGGCATGGATGATCTTGCCCACCCATCGTGGACCTTTGCGCACAGCACGCGCCAGTTCGCCCACAAACCGTTCAGTCCGCAGGCGACTGCATTCCCCCCGAACCTCTTCACGCCATCAGTCACCTCTGGGGAGAGAGAGTGTGTAACGCAACTGGCGAGGCGAACCGCTAAATCATAGCTCACCTTCAAAGCGTCCCTACCACCTGTTGCTACTGATGCGAAATTGACCCAGTTGCCGACGCAACGCTGACTCAATACCAATGACAAAAATCCAGCACTGGTAACAGTTCACGAAGCATCAGCCTAGGTCAGTGAAATTTCGGCAACCAGGTCAATTTCGCATCAGCAGCAACAGGCAGCAGAGTGAATGCCGTCTGTGTGCACCCCGGCGGGATCAGTTCCAATATTGAGTAGGCCGGACGGCGGGTCAAGCAGGCGGGATTGGAGGAAGAACAGGTGTCGGCCAGCGCGGAAAAGATGCTACTCACCTCGCCGGAACATTGTGCTGCCGACATTCTAAAAGGTGTTCGACTCGGCGACCGCCGCATTCTCACAGGCAACAAATCAACCACTACGTTCTGGTTGGCAAGACTATTGCCAAACGCCTATCCAAAAGTATTGAGCTGGCTCAAATGCTTAGATCCGGACTGACCTGCGGTTAGCTTTCAGAGCCCTCCCCCTAGCAAATACTTTGACAATCCACACGGCATCTGCAACGATAATTTCGTCAGTGTACTGATCTAATTTGGCGCATTGGCACATGATTGATGGCACAGGCTGCATGTGCGACACGCTTCGTCTCCAGGGTCGATTGAAGGATCAGTTTGGTCAATGCACATAATCAGTATACTGACTAATATCATTGATCATCGAGCATGGGACGACAAAGCCGTGAGTTCTGAACCTTCCCAGAGGGCCTTACGATGGAAACGACACAAAACCGAAAAATAACCGTCGCAGAGCAAGCAGGCGCCCTGCTCTTGCTCACTACGAACCCGATGTTTGCCTTACCGGCATGAACCTCCCGGCCAGTGGAGGTGTTCCTGGTTGAGACCCGGCCAGTTGCTCCACGCCACAAGGATCAGGTTTCTAAAAACAACAACAAGAGTCAGATGCCATGCGAAAGATCGATATCAATCAATTGATAGACGGGGCACGTTTCAATCCCTTCCACTGGCGTGTGCTGTTCTGGTGCACGCTGATCCTTATATTTGACGGCTACGATTTGGTGATCTACGGCGTTGTACTGCCATCGCTGATGCAAGACTGGGGTTTGACACCCGTACAAGCTGGCACGCTAGGTAGTTTTGCGCTGTTCGGTATGATGTTTGGTGCGCTGATCTTGGGCCCACTTGCGGACAAGATCGGTCGTAAACCAATTATCGTAGGCGGAATCGCGCTATTCAGCACATTCACCGCGCTGACCGGTTTTTGCACGGACCCTACCCAGTTCGGTATCTGTCGTTTTATCGCAGGATTCGCCATCGGCGGCGTCATGCCCAATGCGGTAGCGCTAATGAGCGAGTACGCGCCGAAGAAACTTCGCAGCACTCTCGTGGCAATCATGTTCAGCGGCTACTCGGTGGGCGGGATGATCTCTGCCGGACTGGGCGTTGTGCTCTTGCCAAACTTCGGTTGGCAATCACTGTTCTACGTCGCTGCCATTCCATTGCTGTTGCTACCGATGATTTATCGATCATTGTCCGAATCCGTGGGATTCATGGTGCGTCAAGGTCGCACGACCGAGGCGAGCCGTGTCATACAACGGATTGAGCCAAGCTTTGTCCCACAGGCAAATGACGACTTCAGCACAGCAACGCCAAAAACTGCTGGAGCGCCAATGGTCCAACTGTTTCGCGAGGGCCGCGCGATTAGCACTCTGCTGCTCTGGACCTCGTGTTTCTGCTGTTTGTTGATGATTTACGCTCTGGGCTCCTGGCTGCCGAAACTGATGATTAATGCCGGTTATGGACTGGGATCAAGCATCATGTTTCTGTTGGTGCTCAATCTCGGCGCGATCGTTGGCGCAATCAGTGGCGGTTGGCTTGGAGACCGTTTCAACTTGCGAAATGTGGTGGTGGTGTTCTTCATCATTGCAGCGCTATCTATCAGTTCACTCGGCCTCCACCCGCCTACGGCCGTCCTCTACGCGCTGGTCGCGATAGCAGGTGCAAGCACCATTGGGACGCAGATTCTGGCGTGGGCCTTGGTTGCCCAGTTCTACCCGATGGGCATCCGTTCGACCGGCCTCGGCTGGGCGTCGGGCATCGGACGCACCGGAGCGATAGTGGGACCGATTTTGGGAGGCGTGCTGGTTGGTATTCAACTGCCACTGCAGTTTAACTTCATTGTCTTCGCCATCCCGGGAGCCGTTGCTGCATTAGCGATGTGCTTCGTTTACCAGCGCAAGTCCAAAGTTCAACCGCAGGCGTCAGCCCGTACTGCGCTGCAGGACTGAACCGCGACCTGGATGCCCTGTAGAAACTGCCGCCAGGTGGCTGTGCTCGACCACGTTTGCGGATCGATCACAGCCGTCTGACGGCAGTCAGTGGAGAGGACTGTTCTTGTAAAAGCTTGCACAAGAACGCCTCGCTAAAAGCCCCGGCAGTCGGCTTCATCACCCCAGTCGTCACTACGTAAAAACCCTTGCTGATTACTCTCTGCCGACAACGGTCGGCGGTCTACTGCATGGCGTGTGCCTGCAGACTTTGCATGATTTCCATAGACAGCGGGCGTGTTGAAGCGGACTTGGGCGCTACCCGAAAAACACCTGAACGCTAAAAAACATCTAATAAGAAGAAACCCCCATGAAAAAACGTGTCCAAAAAACATCCCCTCTGCTCCTGAGCATCGCCATTCTCCAGACGCCACTCTCGGCCCTGGCTGCCGGGGGTTTCATCGAGGGCTCCAGCGCGACCCTGCAGGCCCGTAACTATTACTTCAGCCGAGATTTCTCCGACATCGTTGGCCCCAACAAACAGTCCAAAGCCCAGGAGTGGGGTCAAGGCTTTATCCTCAACGTCAAATCCGGTTATACCCCGGGTGTCGTGGGTTTCGGCGTGGACGCCATTGGCCTGCTGGGCCTCAAGCTGGACAGTAGCCCGGATCGCGTCAAGAGCGGATTACTGCCAGTGCATGGTGACGGCAAGGCCGCCGACGAATACAGCCGTCTGGGCCTGGCATTGAAGGCCAGGTTGTCGAACAGCGAATTGAAGATCGGTGAACTGCAACCCAACCTTCCCGTGCTTACCTTCAGCGATACCCGCCTGCTCCCGCCCTCCTATCAAGGTGCCAGCCTGGTCTCCAATGAGATCAACGGACTGACGCTGCAGGCCGGTCAACTGCATTCCACCAGTTTGCGCGACGAGGCAGGCGACGAAAAAATGCAGGCCATGGTCGGTTCCGTAGTGAAACGCCAAGCCAGCGCTGACCACTTCAACTACGCAGGTGTCGATTATGCATTCAATGATAAGCGCAGCAGTGTTGGCGCCTGGTACGCCCAATTGGAAGACCTCTACAACCAGCGTTTCTTTAGCCTCAAGCACAGCCAGCCTTTGGGTGACTGGACGCTGGGCGCCACCGTCGGTTACTACGACTCCAGCGCTGATGGCAAGAAACTGATAGGCGAAGTGGACAACCAGGCACTCCACTCTCTTCTATCGGCCAAGTACGGTGGGCACACAATCTCGCTGGGTTATCAGGCAATGTTCGGTGATCAAGGCTTCGCCCGGGTATTCGCCAACGTCAGCCCTCTGAGCAACGAGGTGATGACCTACGCGTTCGACTCCGCCGACGAGCGCTCCATGCAGGCGCGCTACGATTACAACTTCGCCGCGCTGGGCATTCCGGGCCTGACCACCATGGTGCGTTACGTCAAAGGTGACAACGTAAAGACTGTTGGCGACTTTGAAGGCCAGGAGTGGGAGCGCGATCTGGACATTGGCTATGTCATCCAGAGTGGCCCGCTGAAAAACGTCGGCATCCTGGCTCGCAATGCCACCGCGCGCTCCAACTACCGCTCCGATGTCAACGAGAATCGCCTGATCCTCAATTACACCCTGAGCCTGTTCTAAGAAACGCTGACGCGCCTCGTCACAGATGAGGCGCGTTGCTGACAGCTGCCCCCGTGTTTTTCGCAGAGTCCAAAAGCGCCCGGGGCAACAAGACCTTAGCGGACCCCACAGCCATGAACAAAAATCTGAGCTTCAGCCATAAAATCCTGCTGGCCGCCGCCCTCATCGTCATTACCGCCCTTGCCTCGTTCACGCTGTATAACGACTACTTTCAGCGCAATGCGATTCGCCGGGACCTGGACAATTACCTGCATGAGACGGGCAACATTGCCGCCAACAACATTCAGATCTGGTTGAGCGGACGCATTCTGCTGATCGAAAACCTCGCGCAGAACATCGCCCTCAACCCCGAACAGTCTGAAATTGCCAAATTACTTGAACAAAAGGCCATGAGTTCAACCTTCTTGTCTGCTTTCGTGGGCGATGCCCGCGGCAGTTTCATTATCCGCCCTGACGCGAAAATGCCTGAGGACTTCGACCCGCGCGCTCGCCCCTGGTACAAGAGCGCTGAAAACAACGCCAGTAGCATCCTGACTGAACCTTATGTCGAAGCAGCGACACACCAGACGGTTATCACTATTGCCAGCGCGTCGAAAAAAGCCGGGCAAAGCGTTGGCGTGGTCGGCGGTGCCCTGAGCCTGCAAACCCTGATCGACAACCTCAAAGCGCTGAACTTCGGCGGCATGGGCTATGCCTTCCTGGTCAGCGCCGACGGCAAGATCCTGGTGCACCCGGACAAATCGTTGGTGATGAAGTCCCTGGGCGAGGCGTATCCGCAAAACACCCCGCGGATCAGCGGCGACTTCAGTGAAGTCGAAGTCGACGGCAAGACGCGCATCATGACCTTCGCCCACATCCAAGGGCTGCCATCGGTCAACTGGTACATCGGACTGTCCGTGGACAAGGACCAGGCGTTCTCGATGCTCAACGACTTCCGCGCCTCGGCGATCATTGCCACCACCATTGCGGTAGTGATCATCATCGCCTTGCTCGGCATGTTGATCCGCTTGCTGATCCAGCCATTGCACGCGATGACTCACGCGATGCAGGACATCGCCGATGGCGACGGTGACCTGACCCGTCGCCTGAACATCCAGAGCCAGGACGAGTTCGGCATTCTCGGCAATGCCTTCAACCGTTTCGTGGAGCGCATTCACCGCTCGATCCGCGAAGGGTCATCGGCCACCGAGCATGTCAATGAAGTCGCACAACGCGTTGTCAGTGCATCGAACGCGTCGATGTTCAACAGCGACGAGCAGTCTAGCCGGACCAGCAGCGTTGCGGCCGCGATCAATCAGCTGGGCGCGGCCACCCAGGAAATTGCCCGCAACGCAGCGCACGCCTCGCACCAGGCCAGCGCTGCCCGCCATCTTGCCGAGGACGGTCAGCAAGTGGTGGATCGCAGTATCGCGTCGATGAACCAACTCTCGAGTCTGCTCAGCGCCTCCAGTACCCACATCGAATCGCTCAACAGCAAGACCGTGAACATCGGGCAGATTCTCGAAGTGATCACCAGCATCTCCCAGCAGACCAACCTGCTGGCCCTGAACGCGGCCATCGAAGCGGCCCGCGCTGGTGAGGCCGGCAGAGGTTTCGCGGTGGTTGCCGATGAAGTGCGCAACCTGGCACACCGGACCCAGGAGTCGGCGCAACAAGTGCAGGTCATGATAGAAGAGCTGCAAGTGGGCGCCCGCGAATCAGTCAGCACCATGGATGAAAGCCAGCGTCACAGCCAGGACAGCGTAGAGATTGCCAACCTTGCCGGCAAGCGCCTGAGCAGCATGACCCTACGCATCGGCGAAATCGACGGCATGAACCAGTCGGTGGCCACCGCCACCGAGGAGCAAACCGCCGTGGTTGGTTCGATCAACATGGACATCACCGAGATCAACACACTGAATCGCGAAGGCGTGGAAAACCTTCAATCGACCTTACTGGCCTGCTCAGACCTTGAGCAGCAGGCCGCGCGTCTGAAGCAATTGGTTGGCAGTTTCCGGATCTAAGCCGCATGTGCCGGAAGAACCGGCGCGCAACAACCGCTGCGGCGCAAACAAGTCCCTGTAGCCGCTACGCTTCCATTTTCGCCTGCAGGCCGCCCACCGCTGGAGAGTGGGCTGGCTCACAAGCTTGGTGAATGGTGGTCTTGCGGTATTTCAGCATCCCGCCACTGCGTTCATTGAGGTAGGCCGTGATCTCGCCAACTATGGCCAAGGCCACGCTCGCCGGGGTATCGCCCCCCAGATCCAGGCCGATCGGATAGTGAAGCCTGGGCAGGCTTTCTGGCAAACGGGCCAAAGCGCCCATCTCATCGAGCAGTCGTTCTGTTCGCTCTCGAGGGCCCAACTGCCCGACATAGGCAGGTGAACATTGCAGAACGTTTTCCAGCCAATGCCGATCCTGTCGGAAGCTATGGGTCATGACCACCACCGCGGCTCCGTCGACAGCGCTGGATAAGTTAAAAGGCTCGTGGATAGGTGCAACAATGACCTGGCTTGCTCCAGGGAACCGTTCCGGGCGAGCAAAGTGCGCACGCCCGTCCACCACCGTTACATGCCAGTTCAAATCCCTGGCGAACCGCACCAAAGGCTGGGCGTCATGACCCGCGCCAAAGATCATCAGTCGGCGTTGTGGCGCGATGTATTCGAGAAAGACCTCGACTTCATCGGCACCGCTTCCGTAAATCATCAACTGAGACTTCCTGCGCGCAAGGGTACTGCGCAAATCACCCTGCAGGGCGTGTTGAAGCGCTTGGCAGCGGATGCCCTCACACGCGTTCATAAAGGCGTTCAGTCCCATTCGAGCACCGACTCGCACACGGGCTGTTCGGCCCGCGGCTATGACGGTCGCCAGTGCTGCCGGTTGACCGGTGGCCTTCACCCGTTGCAGCACATCGAGCAACAGACTCCGCTTGCCGGCATCATGCCGTTCCAGGAGTACATGCACGGTACCGTTGCAGCCCAGGCCAAACGTCAGCGCCGCGTCTTCATCATCGGCGTCCTCCTCTTCCTGGGCTGCCGTGCTGTAACGACGAACCACTGCCCCGCCGGACTCGGTCAACCACCAGGCCTTCCTGGCCAACTCCTGCTCCAGGCAACCGCCGCTTATAGTTCCGACTGTCTGGCCAAACAGTGGAATCAGCATCCTCGCACCCGGACGCCGATAGGCCGAGCCCTCGACCTTGACGACCGTGGCCAGTACAGCATCGATCTTTGCACTGCTGGCTTGATCCACTGCATCCAGCAAGGCGTACAAATCAGACATTGCCACTCTCCAAGGTCATGTTCAGTGGATGGCTGCGCCATCGTCTTCAAGTGATCGGCCCCTCGTTTGCAGGGAAAAACAGCGTTGCCAACAACCCGCCTAACGCATTGAACGGGAGTACTATTCATTCCCTTGCATTCGTCGAAGAACAATGCGACATCGATCTAATGCATACGGTGAACGAGAAACCCCGGGGCGCCCAAAGAATCCCTTTGGCCGGAGTGCCCAGTTCAGAGACCGGTGGCGCACTACCACGGAATGTCATGTCATTTCCTAGCCATAAACATCGCTACGCATAATCGTCAAGGGCAACAGTTTGAACAAAAAAACAGGTATCAGAGCCCAGCAGGCCGACCAGACCAAGGCTCGTATTCTCAAGGCCGCGGTCAAGGTCTTCACCCGTGATGGTTATGCGGGCGGGCGGATCGAACAGATTTCCAGTGAAGCCGAGTCCAATGACCGGATGATCTATTACTATTTCGGCAGCAAGGAAAACCTCTTTGTACGGGTGCTTGAACACACTTATGAAGCATTCAACCATGCCGAAAGCATGCTGCGCCTGGACCTTTCGAACCCTGTGCAGGCCCTGCGTGAACGAGTGGCGTTCGTCTGGCATTACTACGTAAAGCATCCGGAATTCGTCGCTATCCTCAATATCGAAAACCTGCACGAGGGCAAGCACGCCAGGCAGTCCAGTGAGCTTCGTCGCTTGTCCGGTGCCACGCTGGGCGTGATCACACCGCTCATCGAAGCGGGTCAGCGGCAGGGGGTGTTTCGCCAGGACGTCGACATCAATCACGTTTACCTGATGATCGCCTCGCTCTGCTACTTCTATAACTCCAACCGGCACACCCTCACCTCATTTCTTGGTCAAGACCTGGCGGATCAAGGCCAGCAGCAGGACTGGCTGGCGTTCATCAGCGATCTGGTGGTGCGCGGTGTGCTGACACTGCCTGCGTCTCAGTGACTCTCTGATCAATGAGTTCCGGGATTGGCCCGCAAGTGCGCGACCTTCTGCTCCAGCCCTTGCCACGCAGGTTCAGCTGAGGCGAAGCGATTGCGCAGGTATGCCGTCAGTTCGGCGATCTGCCTGTTGGACAGGCTGTCCTTGAAACCTGGCATATAACCAAGGTCCGGCGTCGCCGGGTTGGAGATGCCTTGCAAAATGACCTTCAGCAGGTTGTCTGGCAGCGTACTGTGAAGGTTGGTATTAGTCGCCAACGAGGGACTGACACCAAACAGTTTCGGCCCAAGACCATCGGCGTGACAGCCTTGGCAGGAACCTTCAAACACCCGCCGACCATTGTTCAACGACACCTCTGTGACGCTGGGTTGCGCTACGGTTTCCGAGCTTGAGCGGGTCTGTGCTTGCACCGTGCCATCGAGCGACGCGAGGTAAACCGCCATCGCCCGTATGTCTGCTTTGGGCAGCTTCGCCAATTCGCTAACCACCGGCCCCATGGGGCCCGCCGCGACACCGTGGGCATCGGAATAACCACTGCTCAGGTAGGTGAACAATTGATCTTCAGTCCACGGCGTAGGCGATTTGGATAAGCCATTGAGCGCAGGTGCTTCCCAGCCATCGACCATGCCGCCCGCCAGGAAATTTTTACCGCCCTTCTCCGCGCCCATCAAGTTGCGCGGTGAATGACAAGCCGCGCAGTGACCCAGCCCATTGACCAGGTAGGCGCCACGATTCCACTGCTCGCTGCGTTGCGGCTGCACCTGGATTTCACCCTTGCGCAGGAACAACGCGTTCCAACCCGCCATCAGCGGCCGCATGTTGAATGGGAACTGCATGTCGTTGACCTTGGCTGGCTGGCTCACCGGGGCCTGTGACATCAGGTACGCGTACAGCGCCTGCATATCGGCGTCGTTGATATTTCGGAAGGCAGTGTAAGGAAATGCCGGATACAGATTCTTGCCATCGCGACTGATGCCATCGCGCATGGCCCGCTCGAACGCGGGATAGGACCAACTGCCAATCCCGGTTTTCGGGTCAGGTGTGATGTTGCTGCTGTACAGCGTTCCGAAAGGCGTCTGCATTGCCAACCCGCCTGCATTGGTCGCGCCGCCTGACGCTGTGTGGCACACCGCGCAATCGCCGACTGCCGCCAGCAAACGCCCTCGCTCCAGCGTCGCCGCAGACCAGGTGCCCGCGCTGGGTGGCGTGATCGGTGCGATTTCCGCACGCCAGGGCAAAGCCGTGGCAGCAACGCCAAGTATCGCGCCGAACGCTGCGAACAATGAGCCAAACAACCATTTCGAGCGCTTGGCCTTTGGCGAATCAGGGGGATTGGCATTCGCTTCGTCCGCCGAGCCTTTGAGCGCGGCCAGCACACGCTCAGCGGTGATCGGTAGTTCACGAAAGCGAATCCCGGTGGCGTCGTAGATCGCATTGGCTATCGCTGCCGCGCTCGGCACTGCCGCCGACTCACCCGCCCCCATGGGTGCTTCGTTCTGGCGCGGCATCATCAGCACATCGATTTCCGGCACCTGGGGGAATGTCAGGATCGGGTAACCGCCCCATTCCTTGCTGGCAACGGCGGACTCTTCAAAGGTCACGCGCTCCTTGAGCACGCGACTGGTGGACTGAATCACATTGCCGTGAATCTGATGCTGCACTCCGTCCGGGTTGATCATCATCCCGGCGTCATGACCGATCACGACCCGGGTGACTGACACTTCGCCGCTGCGCTTGTCCACCGCCACGTCCGCGACCCACGCAGCCCATGCAGCGCCAAAACCTGGAAATTTGCTGTGAATGTAACGGGCATAGGCAAAACCACGGCCGCGCAGGATGTTGTCTTGTTCCGGGATTTGCATCGGCTGCGTACGCGGCGTCCATTCGGCGCGGGCAGCCGTGGCCTTGACCAGATCCGAGGCGCGCTCATCATTCAGATAACGCAAGCGGTATTCGACAGGGTCGACGCCCGCAGCAAAGGCCAATTCATCGATATACGACTCATGGGCGAAAGTATTGGGCAGCGCCGACACGCCCCGCATCCACGAAGCCCGGACAATGGGTGCCATATCATTTACGCTCACGCGCATGTGTTCAAAATCATACGGAGGGATCGAAGTGCGGTCGCCCATTTCGAACATCGCCGCTACCGGTTCGACACGCCCTGTCAGCAGCAGTGCCAGGGTCGGCGCACCGTTGGACGGGTAGCTGGTCTGGAAATCGTAACCGGCCACACCGCCATCGGCATTGATGCCTCCATCGACTTCCATCAGTTGCGCCGTGCCTTTGGGCTCCCAGACATGCTCCTGCTCGCGGGTCAGTTGCACCCGAACCGGCAGGCCGACGGCCCGGGACAGTAACACCGCATCGGCGCACACGTCGTCGGCGCAATTACGCCCGTAACAACCTGCCGCTTCCATGCGGATGATCTCGATCCGCTCTTCCGGATACTCCAGCAGCCATGCCAGGTCAGCGCGCAGTAAATGCGGGTTTTGCGTGCCGGACCAAACGCGAATGCCGTCCTCTTGATAGTCCGCCAGCCCGCAGGAAGGGCCGATGGAGGCGTGAAGTTGATACGGCCACAGGTAGGTGCGGGCCATGCGCTCGCTGGCCTGCTCCAGCGCTTGATCAACATTGCCCTTGTCCAGCACGACGCGCTGCACCCGGGGGTTGTCGCGAATGGCCTGCGCGATGTCATCCATGTTCGGCAATTTGTGGTTCCAGGCTTTCCAGGTGACTTTCAGTGCCTGGGCGGCCTTCGCGGCCTGCTCTTCACGCATGGCTACCACGCCGACAAAATCGCGAATCACCACCACCCGGACGATGCCGGGAATGTGCGCGATGGAGGACTCGTCCACCTCCAGCAGGCTGTTGCCGACAAAATCGCCGCTGTCGAGCCCGGCATAAGGCGGGCGAATCACCCGGCCATGCAGCATGTCTGGCAGCCGCATGTCATGCACGTAGGTCAGCTCACCGGTGGCTTTACCGGGAATGTCCACCCGCGCTGCGCCCTTGCCCACCAGCCGATAATCTTCCAGACGCTTGAGCGGCGCATCACCGGAAATCGTCAACTGGTCACGCTCGCCCTCCACCAGTTCGGCAAACGTGAGCTGGCGACCGTCTTCGCTGCTAACTACCCCGCTGTTTATCCGTATGGTGTCAGCTGCAACGGCAAAACGCTGGGCCGCCCGAGCCAGCAAAAATCGCCGGGCTTCAGCCGCGGCGTTACGCAAGGGGATGGCCGAAATCTGAATTGTCGCACTGGCGATGGTTGCGCCCTGGTTCGGCGCGCTATCGGTATCGCCAAGGACCATACAAACTTGATCCAGCGCCAGGTCCAGTTCTTCGGCGACGATTTGTGCCAGCGAAGTACGGATCCCGGTGCCCAGATCCACGTGGCCGTTGAACCCATAGACCTTGCCGTCGTCGTTGACCGCAATGAACAACGCCAGCTCCTGGGGTTTGATCACGGGTACGCCACCTTTGGCCACAGGACCGGACGGTGGCTGGATCTGATCGACGATCAACAAGACGCCGGACTTGGTCAACAGCTGAGCACGGGTGAGCGTTGCATGGGTCATGGTCATCAATCCGTTCAAGGCTTTTGACGGGCGGCACGCAGTACCGCACGAAGAATTTCGATATGGGTGCCGCAGCGGCAGAGATTGGCCGACAGTTCGTTGCGAATCTGTGCCTCGCTGGGGTGCGGGTTGCGATCGAGCAAGGCCTTGGCGGTCATGATCATGCCGTTCATGCAGTAGCCACACTGCGCCGCCTGCTCATCTATAAAGGCCTGCTGCACCGGGTGCGGATGCTCTCGGCTGCCAATGCCTTCGAGGGTGGTGATTTCCCGGCCCTCGGCGCCGGACAACGGAAACACACAAGCCCGCGCCGCAACGCCATCGATGATCACCGTGCAGGCGCCGCACTCGCCCAGGCCACAACCGTATTTCGGGCCGTTGAGCTGTAAATCATTGCGCAGCACCAGCAACAGCGGCGTGTCGGCCATGGCACAGACCGTAGTGGTCTGGCCATTGACGTGAAGCGTCACGGTCTTTTCCGGCGCCAGTGCTTGCTCACTCATGTCGCACTCTCCAGGTGTTACCGCTCGCTCTCTTGAGGTGCGGCTTTTTATTAAGTAATCACTACATGAAAAAGGCGTGACCGGTACCGCATGCGCAGGCTGCGCAGATCCTGCGCAGTGCCATGCGGGTTCTAGAGCTTGATGAGGGGGATGGCTACCCGACTCCTCACGTTACCCCTGACTACATTTTTTTCATGAAGCATCCACTTCATGAATCAGACGCAAGAAGAATGCCAGGGGCGGTTTCTTACTCGTCAATCGTCGGCGTCATCGATCATCTTGCGCAGCAGATACAGCATCGCGACACGCTCGGCCGGGTTGAGGTTACCCATGGTCAGTTCACTGACACGGGCAGCATGAGGCACGGTATCACGCACTAATTGATGGCCACTGTCGGACAGGCCAACGATGACTTTGCGCCGATCTTGAGGGTCTGGCTCCAGGGTGATCAGGTCACGCGCCTTGAGCCGCTCGACGATGCCTCGAATGGTTGCCTGATCCACCGCAGTGGCCTTGACCAGCTCGGTCAATGAGCTCGGCCCGCCATCACGCACGGCGCATAGCGTGATGAATTGCACGGCGGTCAGCTGCGAATCGTCGACGTTCTGCTGGAAGATCGCCATATTGCGTTGGTAAGCCTTCCGCAGCAAATGACCGACTTGCTCGGAAAAGGCATAGGGAGCGGTTGTCTGTGGGGTGTTGTCTGTCGTATCCGGCACGGCGGGCTCTATCAAAAAAAAATAAGTGGCGTTTACATTAACCTGCGAGGGGGATCAAGGTAACTCAATCGTGGTGGGTCACTGTCCCGCCCCCCTCTTTTATATCACCGCGCGATAGATGCCTGCGGCGCTACCACATCACCACCCAGGACCACCGCCTGATCATCGAGGTAGATATCGCAATGGCGTAGCGGGATGTCCAGGTGGCACGGGGTTTTTCGGGTACCGCCAACCTCGGTATTGGGCCCGGTGGAGAACAGGAAGTTGCCGTAGAACGCCCGGGCATCCATGCACATGCCGTCGTTTTTGTCATGCAAGCCCATGGCGGTCCACTGCGCACGCGGCTGCAAACCCCAGCCGATATGGGAGATGCCATACACCTCGGGGTCGTTGAAGTACTTCATGTAATCGCGCAGGTATTCGGCCTCGAAGCCACCATGAATCGAGGTAATGAAGCCCTTTTCGATTTCCAGGGTGATCTTCTCTCGCGAGTAATTCTTGAACGGCAACAGGATATCGCCGACGTCGATCACCAGTACGCCCTCGGCGGTTTCCTCGTTCGGCCAGGAGAATAGAAAACCGCTGGGCCAGTGATCCCAACGCCCCGGCTCATCGGCAAAACCGTACTCGGTGACCGCAGGGTATTGCCCGAGCAACGCCTTGAAATCACTGCCGGCCCTGGACTTCACGTGGATCGAGCGCGCCTGCTTCAGCAGCTTCTCGGCAGCCATCACCCGCTCTTTGTCCGCCAGCGTAGGCAGCATCCGCGCCAGCACTTCCGGTGGTTCGACTGCCAGCAGTATGCGCGTCCCGGTCTTGAGGATCTGCTCCTGCTCCGGCGAGTGCAGCAACATCATGGTGTCGACCACAAGGTCCGCTGCTTCCAGCGCCCGTTGCGCGGCGATATTGCCGGTCAGCGCGGTGTCGCCGCAGTAAGCGGTCATGTCATTGCCCATGGCCATAGGGTGATTGAATGACGGCAACTCGACCGCATAGACCTTGGCCCCAAGACGCTGCGCGGCGTCCATGGCCGCCCGCACGGTACGCGAGTCGGAGTAGTGGCTTTTCAGTACCGCGACGCTTTGAGTCGAGTCCACTTTCGACAGTTTCAACACGTGTTCAAACATCTGGGTCAGTTCGCAATCGCTTACCGGCATTTCTTGTCTTCCTCTTAACCTGTTGAGTTCGTTCGACGCCTCGCACCCTGTACACCAAAGCAAGGCGACGAGCCTGGCACCTGCGCGAATTTGAAGTGTATACGCTATTTATTGACGATAAAACATTAAATTGACGGACGTCTAAAGAGAAGAACAGAAACGTTACAAAGCAACACAACCCCACTAAATAATGGTTACTTAGCGTTACGCGCGCCGTTTATTGCTGATTTTATATTTTTCAAACGGGCTCTTCCAATTCAAAAACAATAGCGTATACACTTCAAATCGCGGCGAGACGACAACCCGATCTCACCAGCCACATATTCAAAACGAAGGAAAAGCCCCCATGCGAAACAAACAAAAAATCGCAATCGTCGGCGCCGGTCTAGGTGGCGCTGCTGCTGCCACGCTGTTACAGAAAGCCGGGTTCGAGGTCGATATCTATGAACAGGCCCCAGAGTTTTCCCGTATTGGTGCGGGCATTCACATGGGCCCGAACATCATGAAAATCTTCCGTCGCATGGGCATTGAACAGAAGCTGAGCGACATGGGTTCGCACCCCGACTTCTGGTTCAGCCGCGACGGTGCCAGCGGTGACTATCTGTCCCGCATCCCCTTGGGTGAATTCGCTCGCAAGGAATACGGCGCGGCTTACATCACCGTGCACCGCGGGGACCTGCATGCACTGCAAATGTCGACCATTGCGCCGGGCACTGTGCACTTCAACAAGCGCCTGACCGGGATCGAGGAAACCGATGAACTGGTGCGCCTGCACTTCGGCGACGGCAGCACCACAGAGGTCGATATTGTCATCGGCGCCGATGGCATCAACTCCAGAATTCGCGAAGAGTTGCTCGGTGCGGAAAGACCGCTGTACAGCGGCTGGGTTGCGCATCGCGCCTTGATTCGCGGCGAGGTGCTGGCCAAGTACAACATGGACTTTGAAAACTGCGTGAAGTGGTGGAGCGAAGATCGTCACATGATGGTCTACCACACCACCAGCAAGCGCGATGAGTACTACTACGTCACCGGCGTACCGCACCCGGCCTGGGACTTCCAGGGCAGCTTTGTCGATAGCAGCCGCGACGAAATGTACGACGCATTCCAGGGCTATCACCCCACCGTTCAAGCGTTGATCGAATCCAGTGAAAGCGTGACCAAATGGCCGCTGCTCAATCGCAACCCGCTGCCGCTCTGGAGCCGTGGACGGATGGTGTTGCTGGGTGATGCCTGCCACCCGATGAAACCGCACATGGCGCAAGGCGCGGGCATGGCCATCGAAGATGCCGCCATGTTGACCCGCTGCCTGCAGGAAACCGGGCTCACCGATTACCGCACCGCGTTCAAGCTATACGAAGCCAACCGCAAGGACCGCGCCTCGCGAGTACAGGCGGTGTCCAATGCCAACACCTGGCTGCGCACACAAGAAGATCCGGCCTGGGTCTACGGTTATGACCTCTACGGCCACCCACTGAAATCGGAAGTGGCCGCATGAGCACCTTCATTCAGGGCGGCAACGTTCAAGCCAATGGTATCCGCCAGCACTACCTGCGTTATGGCGATCAGGGCAGCACCGGCAAACCGATAGTGTTGCTGATTCCCGGCATCACCAGCCCGGCTATCACCTGGGGGTTTGTCGCCGAGCGCCTGGGTCAGCATTTCGATACCTACGTACTGGACGCTCGTGGCCGCGGCCTGTCCTCCACCGGACCGGAACTGGATTACGGCACCGACGCCTGCGCCGATGACATCGGCGCATTCGCCAAGGCCATGGGCATCAATGCCTATCACTTGGTGGGACACTCTATGGGCGCGCGCTTTGCCGTGCGCAGCGCAGTGCGCAATCCAGCGGGCCTGCAAAGCCTGGTACTGATCGATCCACCCGTCTCCGGTCCCGGCCGGCGCGAGTACCCGAGCAAGCTGTCGTGGTACGTGGACTCGATCCGCCAATCACTGAGCGGGATGGACGCCGACGCCATGCGCGCCTTCTGCCCGACCTGGACCGAGGAGCAACTGCAAGTACGCGCCGAGTGGCTGCACACCTGCTACACACCTGCCATCGTCCGCGCCTTCAACGATTTTCATGACGTGGACTTTCATCAAGATCTGCCGCACCTGCCTGTCCCTGCCCTGCTGATCGTTGCCGGTCGCGGCGGCGTAATCCAGGCCGGGGACGAAGCGGAAATTCGCGACCTGCAACCCGCGATCCAGATTGCTCACGTTGAAAACGCCGGGCACATGATTCCGTGGGATGACCTCGAAGGATTTTTCGCGGCGTTTGGCAATTTTCTCGGCCAGCCCCTGACCTGAATTCAACGCACGTTGCAAAGGAGACAGCTTGTGATCAAGCCTTATCGTATCGGCCAGATTGTGCCGAGTTCCAACACCACCATGGAAACCGAGATCCCGGCGATGCTGGCAGCACGCCAATTGATCCGCCCCGAACGCTTCACCTTTCACTCCAGCCGCATGCGCATGAAGCAAGTGCGCAAGGAGGAACTGGCGGCCATGGACGGCGAGTCCGACCGCTGTGCCATTGAGCTGTCGGACGCCAAGGTCGATGTACTGGGTTATGCCTGCCTGGTCGCAATCATGGCCATGGGCCTGGGCTACCATCGCCAGTCCGAGAAACGCCTGCGCCAGGCCACCGCCGACAACGACGGTAACGCACCGGTCATCACCAGCGCCGGCGCCTTGATCGATGGCCTGAAGGTCATGGGCGCCAAGCGCATCGCCATTGTCGCGCCCTACATGAAGCCGCTGACCGAGCTGGTGGTCAACTACATCCGCGAGGAAGGCTTCGAGGTGGTGGATTGGCGCGCCCTGGAAATCCCCGACAACCTGGAAGTCGCTCGCCACAACCCGGACAACCTGCCCGCCATTGTGCGCGACATGAACCTTGAAGGCGTGGATGTGATCGTCCTGTCGGCCTGCGTGCAGATGCAATCGCTGGGAGTGGTCTCACAAGTCGAGGCCCAAACCGGCAAACCGGTACTCACCGCCGCCATCGCCACCACCTACGCAATGCTCAAGGCACTGGACCTGGAGCCCATAGTTCCGGGGGCGGGCGCGCTGCTGTCTGGCGCTTATAAATAGGAGCGTGTCATGAGCCAAGAACAAAGTGCCGACGCCAACTATCAGGGCGTGTGGGGCCAGCGCATCGGCTTTGGCAATAAGCCTGCGCTGTTGATGATCGATTTCATGCAGGGCTATACCCAAGAAGGCGCACCGCTGTACGCGCCAGGCGTGGTCAGCGCTGTAGCCGAGAGCGTCGAACTGCTAGCCTGCGCCCGGCAACATGAAATCCTGGTCGTGCATACAAACATTCGCTACCACCCAGGGCATTTTGCCGACGGCGGCATGTGGGTCAAAAAAGCACCCGTCATGAAAGACATGGTCGAGGGCAACCCACTGGCTGCTTTCTGCGAGCCAGTGCTGCCCAACCCCGATGAAGTGGTAATCAGCAAGCAGTACGCCAGCTCGTTTTTCGGTACCAGCCTGGCGTCGATGTTGCGCGCCCAAGGCATCGACACCGTGGTACTGGCCGGCTGCTCGACCAGTGGCTGCATTCGTGCGACAGCGGTGGATGCCGTGCAGCATGGATTGCGGACCATCGTTGTTCGCGAATGCGTCGGCGACCGCCACTCCGCACCCCACGAAGCCAACCTGTTCGACATTGATAGCAAGTATGGCGATGTGGTGAGCAAGCAGGAGGCCATGGAACACTTCAGAAAGTGATTCGACCATTGGTTTTCCCGGCTGACACAGCGTCTTCGCGGGCAAGCCTGCAACCTTCACAGATTCATGGATTCACGGTTTTACCGAATAACCGGCAGAAATGGATATCTGCCGTAAGAACCAGGCCGTAGAGCACTGGTCGCCAAATACTGAGCAAGGGTCGACATCAAACCCTGCCCAGTCTTCTGACACTGCCTTTGGAAGCCGCCAACCGGTGCTACCAAAGCATTGATCCGCGGCTAAACAACAATCACAAAGTCACCGCCAGGAGACACCCATGCCCTCTGCAAATGTAGGTACATCCACTACGACCACCGTCGTAGACCCAGTCCAGGCGCTTTACCGCAAGATCACCTGGAAGCTTATTCCGTTCCTCTGCTTCTGCTATCTGGCCTCCTATCTGGACCGGATTAACGTCGGCTTCGCCAAACTGCAAATGCTCGAACAGCTGCAATTCAGCGAAACGGCTTTCGGCCTGGGCGCCGGTCTGTTTTTCGTCGGCTATATCATTTTCGAGGTCCCAAGTAATCTGGCCCTGGAAAAAGTCGGGGCGAAGATCTGGATCGCCCGGATCATGATCACCTGGGGGCTGCTCTCGGCCTGCACCATGCTGGTCACCTCTACCACGCAGTTCTACATCTTGCGCTTCCTGCTGGGCGCGGCGGAGGCCGGCTTCCTGCCTGGCGTGCTGTTCTACCTGACCACCTGGTTCCCGACCTACAGGCGTGGGCGCATCATTGCCCTGTTCATGATCGGTATGCCGCTGTCCAGCGTGATCGGCGGGCCCTTGTCCGGCTGGATCATGGGTCACTTCGACCACGCCGCCGGTCTTCGCGGCTGGCAATGGCTGTTCCTGATCGAGGCGGTACCTAGCGTGCTGCTGGGCATCCTGACGTTCTGGGCCCTGCCAAACAATCATCACTGCGCCAAATGGCTGAACGCCGATGAAAAAGCACTGCTGGAAAGCGAACTGCGCCTGGACGACGTCGAGGGCAAAGACAGCAAGCACAGTTTCCGTGACGGTTTCTTCAACCTGAAAGTGTGGATGCTCGGCGGTATCGACTTCTCGATCCTGCTCAGTGCCTACGCCATGGGCTTCTGGATGCCGACCTTCATTCGCAACGCGGGGGTGGCAGACAACTTCCATATCGGCCTGTTGACTGCCCTGCCCAGCGCTGCCGCCCTGATCGGCATGCTGCTGATCGGCGCCAGTTCGGACCGTCATCGCGAACGCCGCTGGCACATCATTGTCCCCTTCCTGATCGGCTCGGTGGCCATGGCCAGCAGCACCTTCTTCACCGATAACGTATTTGCCACGGTGGCGCTGTTTGCTATCGCGTCGGCGGCCATCATCGGTGCAGTACCGGTGTTCTTCAGCCTGCCAGCGACCTTTCTCAAAGGCCGTGCGGCCGCCACCGGCTTCGCCTTGGCCTGCTCGCTGGCGAACATCGCCGGCCTGGTCAGCAACTCCTTGATGGGTATCGCCATCGACCTGACCGGCAGCGGTGCCGGAGCACTGTGGTTCTTCGCCGGTTGCTTGATCCTCAGCAGCCTGCTGGTGATCGCCCTACCGGCCAAGCTGGTCAATCGCTAAGACACGTAAGCCAGGCGACTGCGTGTCCTGGCGTAAGTCGCAAGGGGGTCTCATACGGCCCCCTTGCGACTGATCCCACCGACGTGGTGCAGATCGAGCCCGGGCCGCGAGCCGCCGGCCAACCCCATGTTCAAGCCCTCCTTGCGGACAAGCCTTGGCTTCGTCTGACGGGAGACGCTATGCCCTGATTCCGGAGTATCAACAGCATGCACACTCCAGCACTGCGCAAAACCCATGCAATCAGCGGCGCCCTAGGCGGCTGCCTGACACTCGGCCTGGCTCCGCACCTGCTCGCCGAAGAAACAGGCTTCATCGAAGGCGCGACGGCCAACGTGCAACTGCGCAACTACTACTTCAGCCGCGACTTCTCGGACATCGTCGGCCCCAACAAGCAATCCAGGGTCGAGGAGTGGGCCCAGGGCTTTATCCTTGATGCCCGCTCAGGCTACACACAGGGCAGTATCGGTGTCGGCGTGGACGTGCTCGGCCTCTACGGTGTCAAGCTCGACAGCAGCCCGAGCCGGGCCAGGACCGGACTGCTGCCGACACACGACGACGGCAGATCCGCCGACGAGTACGGCCGCCTGGGTGCGGCGATGAAACTCAAGGTCTCCAGCACTGAGCTGAAGGTTGGTGAGCTGCGGCCCAACCTGCCGGTACTGGTCTACAGCGATCTGCGCCTGCTGCCGCCGACCTACCAGGGCGCTTCTCTGGTTTCCAACGAATTGTCCGGACTGACCGTAAACGCTGGCCAGCTGCACTCCACTAGCCTGCGCGACTCGAGTAACACCCAGGAGATGTATGCGCTGATCAATGACCCGATCAACCCGGCGCGTATCGCCAAATTCACCAGCGACCGCTTCAATTATCTGGGTGCCGACTACAGTTTCAACTCCAATCGCACCAGCGTCGGTCTCTGGCAGGCGCAACTGGAAGACATCTACCAGCAGCGTTACTACAGCTTCAAGCACGCCGAGCCAGTAGGTGACTGGACGCTAGGCATAAGTGTCGGCTACTTCGATGCCCGCGACGACGGCCGGAGCATCGCCGGCAAGCTCGATAACCATGCACTGTTCAACCTGTTGTCGGCGAAGCGCGGCGGCCATACCTTCTACCTGGGCTACCAGCAGATCGGCGGTGACGATGGTTTCATCCAGGTTGGCGCCAACACCAACCCGCTTGGCAATACCCTGCCTACCTACGAGTTCGCCGCACCGGATGAACGCTCCTGGCAAGTCCGGCACGACTACGACTTCGTCGCCCTCGGCATTCCCGGTCTGACCACCACTCTGCGCTACGTGACTGGAGACAACGTCACCACTGGGCGGGGGTTTGAAGGTCAGGACTGGGAGCGCGATCTGGATATTGGCTACGCTGTCCAGAGTGGAGTGCTGCGTGGAGTGGGTATCCGCATCCGCAACGTTACTGCGCGCTCCAACTACCGTAGCGATATTGATGAGAACCGGCTGATCCTCAGCTACAACATCAGCCTTTTCTGATAGCCGTACCCGCCGGAACTTTCAGGCAGAGTAAGCCAAGAACCTGGGCACCATCAGCGACGGTGCCCTGGAGCCGACGTGGCGAAGCAGAGCCTCAGCGAGCATCATCACCCACGGGAAGATCACCCCGTGGTGAACCGGCGGTTGAGGCGCCACTACGCAAGGACCCAACATAAATCAGTAGCACGCTTCGGGCAGACGCTACGCTTCCATTTTCGCCTGCAGGCCGCCCACCGCTGGAGAGTGGGCTGGCTCACAAGCTTGGTGAATGGTGGTCTTGCGGTATTTCAGCATCCCGCCACTGCGTTCATTGAGGTAGGCCGTGATCTCGCCAACTATGGCCAAGGCCACGCTCGCCGGGGTATCGCCCCCCAGATCCAGACCGATCGGATAGTGAAGCCTGGTCAGGCTTTCTGGCAAACGGGCCAAGGCGCCCATCTCATCGAGCAGTCGTTCTGTTCGCTCTCGAGGGCCCAACTGCCCGACATAGGCAGGTGAACATTGCAGAACGTTTTCCAGCCAATGCCGATCCTGTCGGAAGCTATGGGTCATGACCACCACCGCGGCTCCGTCGACAGCGCTGGATAAGTTAAAAGGCTCGTGGATAGGTGCAACAATGACCTGGCTTGCTCCAGGGAACCGTTCCGGGCGAGCAAAGTGCGCACGCCCGTCCACCACCGTTACATGCCAGTTCAAATCCCTGGCGAACCGCACCAAAGGCTGGGCGTCATGACCCGCGCCAAAGATCATCAGTCGGCGTTGTGGCGCGATGTATTCGAGAAAGACCTCGACTTCATCGGCACCGCTTCCGTAAATCATCAACTGAGACTTCCTGCGCGCAAGGGTACTGCGCAAATCACCCTGCAGGGCGTGTTGAAGCGCTTGGCAGCGGATGCCCTCACACGCGTTCATAAAGGCGTTCAGTCCCATTCGAGCACCGACTCGCACACGGGCTGTTCGGCCCGCGGCTATGACGGTCGCCAGTGCTGCCGGTTGACCGGTGGCCTTCACCCGTTGCAGCACATCGAGCAACAGACTCCGCTTGCCGGCATCATGCCGTTCCAGGAGTACATGCACGGTACCGTTGCAGCCCAGGCCAAACGTCAGCGCCGCGTCTTCATCATCGGCGTCCTCCTCTTCCTGGGCTGCCGTGCTGTAACGACGAACCACTGCCCCACCGGACTCGGTCAACCACCAGGCCTTCCTGGCCAACTCCTGTTCCAGACAACCGCCGCTTATAGTTCCGACTGTCTGGCCAAACAGTGGAATCAGCATCCTCGCACCCGGACGCCGATAGGCCGAGCCCTCGACCTTGACGACCGTGGCCAGTACAGCATCGATCTTTGCACTGCTGGCTTGATCCACTGCATCGAGCAAGGCGTACAAATCAGACATTGCCACTCTCCAAGGTCATGTTCAGTGGATGGCTGCGCCATCGTCTTCAAGGGATCGGCCCCGCGTTTCCGGTGCAAAAACCAACGTCACCCACAACCCGAATGCAATGATCGATACGGGAAACCACAGGCCAAAGTAAGGATCGCCATAGGCCACGTTCAGGGCCGAAACGATAAATGGCAACATGCCGCCAATCCAGCCCGCGCCCAGATGGAACGGCAGTGAGAGCGAGGTATAGCGGATGCGCGCGGGAAACAGCTCGACCATGAACGCCGCCATCGGCCCATAGATCATCGCCAGATAAACCACCAGCAAGAGCATCAACACGAACAGCATCGGCCTGTTGATCTGCGCCGGGTCCGCGGTCGCCGGCCAGCCAGCGCTCACCAATGCCCGATGCAGATCCTCAGCGCCAGGGTCTACCAGCCGTTGCTGGCCGATGGTCACGATGACCGTCCCGGTGACCTCGGCGGATTGAGCCCGATAACCTACCCCTTGATCGGTCAGGTAACTGCGGGTGCGATCGCAGGCGCTGACGGGTGCAGAGAACAAGCGAAACTCACAGCCATCGGCAGCAACACTGATGGGTGTTTCCAGAAAGGTCTCCAGGGCCGGATTGGCGTAATGGGTCAGGCCTTTGAAAATGGGATAAGTGGTCAGGGCTGCCAGCAGGCAAGCCGCCACCAGAATAGGCTTGCGCCCCCAGCGATCAGACAGCCAGCCAAAGAACAGGTAGAGCGGGGTCGCGCATAACAACACGCAGGCCAGAATCAAATGGACGGTCTCAAGTGGCAACTTGAGCGTGCGATTGAGAAAGAACATCGAGTAGAAATGCCCGGTGCCGAAAATCGCCCCCAGTGCGGCGGCCACACAAAACAGCATCAACACCAGGCGCAGGTTACTCCAGCGCAGGAAGCTCTCGCGGATCGGCGAGCGGGAAGTACGGCCAGTGGCTTTCATGCGCTGGAACGTAGGCGACTCCTCAAGTTTGCCACGCACATAGACCGAGATAGCCAACAGCACCAATGACAACACAAAGGGCAAGCGCCAGCCCCACGCGCGAAAATCCTCTTCATTGATAAACCCCTTGAGGCTGTAGACCACCGCCAGCGACAGCAACAACCCAACCCCTGCGGTAATTTGCAGACTGCTGGTGTACAACCCCCGACGAGCCATGGGCGAATGCTCGGCAACGTACGTCACCGCGCCGCCGACTTCTCCCCCCAAGGCCAGTCCTTGCAACAACCGCAACAGCACCAGGCAGATAGTCGCGGTGATACCGATGTGCTCAAAGCTCGGCAGCAAACCGATGCCGACGGTGGCCACCCCCATCAGTATGATGGTGACCATGAACGTACGTTTACGCCCCAGGCGGTCACCCATCTGCCCGAACAGCAAAGCCCCCAACGGGCGAACCAGAAAGCCCGCACCGAAGGTTGCCAGGCTGGCGAGAAACGCCGTCGTGGCGTTTCCGGGAGGAAAAAACAGCACGCTGAAGTAGCCGGCCAACGCCGCATAAATGTAGAAGTCATACCATTCAAGCAATGCCCCGAAGGAAGAGGCAAGAATGACCTTGCGCTCTTCACGGGTCATGCCGCGCGCCTGCGAAACCGTAGCATGGGTCGCATTGTTCATCGGCCGAACCAGCCTTTGATGCGATTCCAGATGATGCTCATCCCCAAGGCAAAGACATTCAATTTGGCCGGTTGCGTCGATGGCTTGGCATTGGGATCCATACGTCGTTCGACGTTGCGACCGAAGTCAAGAATCATCCGGGCCACGAAGTCCTTCACCAGGCCCGAGCGCGAAAATTGCGCCAAAGGCCCTTGCAACGAGTAGAGCATTTCGACTTCGACCAGCGTGGCCCAAGCGTTATCGGACAACACCCGGTAGGTAATCTCGCCATTGGCCCGCGATTGACTGATGGTGTCTTGGCCTCCTCCCTTGAGCATGCCCGAACGCTGTTCCTCGTTACGCGTCAAGCGTGCCGCCCCGGCGAATTTGGCAGCCATCGGGCCGAACTTGATGGCAATGAAGCCCTTGACCCGCTCGCCGTCGTTTTCTTCCAGGTTGGCACCGGGAAGACATCCGGCAACCGCTTCCAGGTCGGCCATGAAAGCCCAGACCTGTTCTGGCGGATAGCCGACACTGAAGCGTCCATCCATCCGGGTTCCGCCCTTGATTCCAGCAGGCGCACGCTCGCTCGAGGGTTCTGGCGCAGGGCTGGTGGAAGGCTCGACAGCAGGTGTCTGCGCGCTGTGCTCGGCGGTAAAAGAAGCGAAAGACCCGCCACTGGTTGGTATCGCAACGCCATGGCCCGCCAGGGCCTGTGCACGGGCGGACTCGATCACTGGATCGGGCTGTTCACGTAACTGCGCAAGGACGCTGCGAATGGCTTCGACGATGCCCATGTAGCCCGTACAACGACAGATGTTGCCGGACAGCTCGACACGAATCCGATGCTCATCGGCCTCGGGCAAGCGCAGCACAATGTCGCGGGCAGTGGTCAACATACCCGGCGTGCAGTAACCACACTGCAAGGCATGATGTTCGGAGAACGCCTCACGCAGGAGCGCCATCACCGGGTCTTGCTCAAAGCCCTCGACAGTTGTCACCTGCCGGCCTTCACAGGCCACCGCGAATGTCGTGCACGAACGTACCGGCTGGCCGTCGAGCAATACCGTGCAAGCACCACACACGCCATGTTCGCAACCCAGGTGAGTGCCGGTAAATCGACCCTCTTCGCGTACGAAGTCGCCCAGGTGCATTCTCGGCGCGACCTCACGCTCGAGCAGATTACCGTTGACGTTGATACGTACAGAAGTCATACCCGAGGTTCCTTGAATATTGAATCGAGACACCGGCGCAAGGCGGTGAGGCTTTGTTGTCGGTCTACTGCGTCTTTACCGGGTGTCACGCTTGCCACGGCTTTTGCCAACGCGGCAGGTTCAAGTGCTGCAGCTCCCTGTCGGGCGACCGCCACCGATAACTCCCCAAGCAGTGAAGGTGGGCCATCCAGCGCGCCGAGGACAATCCTGGCCAGGCCACGGTCCGGGTCAAACACCGCCGCGCAACTGGCTTCGGCGAACTCGCCGGTTTTTCGGCAAAGTTTGTGATAGGCCCAGGTGGCACGCGGCCCCAGACGCGGAATGCGCAGCCCGGTAATCAGCTCATCTTCAGCCAGCACCGTGGTATAGGCACCGAGCATGAACTCGGCCATGCTCAACCGACGTTTTGCGCGAACACTACGCAACTCCACTTCGGCGCCCAGGGTAAAAGCCACCAACACCCAGTCAGCCGCCGGGTCTGCATGGGCCAGGCTGCCGCCGAGGGTTCCGCGGTTGCGAATAGCCCTGTAGGCGATCTGAGGAGCCACTTCGGCAAGCAAGGTTCCACGCAGTGCGGCGAACACGCCATCTTCAATCTGCGAGTGAGTAATCGCTGCGCCGACCAGCAGCCACTCGCCGTCCTCGCTCACCTGTTGCATCTCGGTAAACCCGCTGACATCCACCACCTTGTTCGGACGTGCCAGACGCAGGTTGAGCATGGGGCCCAGCGACTGACTGCCGCCCATGACCTTGACGATACCCGCGGACTGATCGGCCAATGCCTGCAGCCCGGCCGACAGGGTTGCGGGGCGTAGATAATCGAACGCAACGGCTTTCATGCGGCCACCTCCTGCTTGTTGCTTGCTGCCCGGGCATTGGCCAGCGCCTGTAGCAGGCGGCGCGGCGTCAATGGGGTTTCGGCGACCTCAACACCAAGATCCGCGAGGGCATCATTGACCGCATTGAAGATGGCGGCAGGCGGGGCGATAGCACCACCCTCCCCCATGCCTTTGGCGCCAAATTCGGTATGAGGCGATGGCGTCTCCATGTGGTGAATCCGCAATCTGGGTACTTCGGTTGGACCTGGCAGGATGTAGTCCGCCAGCGTCGAAGCCAATGGCTGACCATTGACGTCATAAGGCGTTTCTTCGTACATGGCCGTGCCGATACCCTGGGCGATCCCGCCATAGGTCTGCCCCTCGACCAACATGGGGTTGATCATCGTGCCGCAATCCTCGACCACCACGTAGTCAAGGATTTCGACCTCACCGCTGTCGGTGTCGACGGCAACGAGTACCGCATGAGTGGCGTAAGTAAAGGCACCGGTATCGACGGCTGGCTTGAATCCCGTGGTGACTTCCAGCCCGGCAGGGTTAACGTCAGCCGGTAGCGTGTGGGGCCTGATGTACCAGGCCGCCCCTACGTCATCCAGCGACACCGAGCCTTGATCACACACCACCCTGCCGCCCTGCAGCTTGACCTGCGCATCGGGCACCCCCAGCAAAAAAGCGCCTATATGGGTCAGGCGCGGTAACAACTCACGACAGGCGCGCGCGATGGCGCCTCCCGCCATAACCATCGACCGCGACGCATAGGTACCGGTAGAGAACGGTGTCTGTCCCGTGTCGCCATGCAGCACTTTGATCCTTGCAATATCGATCCCCAGTACCTCGTGGGCCACCTGGGCGAAGCTTGTTTCCATGCCCTGACCGTGGGAATGCACGCCTACCCGCACTTCAAGACCGCCATCCGGCGTCATGCGCACAGTCGCCTGCTCGTGGCCGGGTATGACAGGCGTACCCCAGGTCGCGAACACCGAAGTACCGTGGGCCGACTGCTCGGTGTAGGTTGCGTAGCCAAGACCGATGCGGCGACCGTCCGCTTCGCCCAGACGCTGGCGCTCACGAATCGCCGACGCATCGATCAGCTCGGCAGCCTTGCGCAGGCTGGCCGGATAGTCACCACTGTCGAGATGCTTGTTGGCGACGTTGATGAAGGGCATTTGCTCAGGACGCACCAGGTTGTCCAGGCGCACGTCCAGGGGATCGCGCCCGACGGCTCGAGCCACCGCATCCATGGTCAGCTCCATGGCGAAGCAGACACCGGTACGAGCCACCCCGCGGTAAGGAACAAAGCCTGGTTTGTTGGTTGCCACGCATTCGGTGACGCAGCGGTAACCCTGAAAGGCATAGGGGCCTGGCAAATTGCCAACCGCCTGGCCCGGCTCCAGACCGATAGTGAACGGCCAGACCGAATACGCACCGCCATCGATGACGATCTTGGCATCGAGCGCCAACACCCGCCCCTTGGCATCCGCATGAGCGGTCATGACATATTCATGCTCGCGACTATTGGCCCCCGCCGTGAGGTGCTCCCGGCGATCTTCGATAAAACGGAACGGCTGCTTGAAGGTCATGGCCAGCCAGGCGATACATAGCTCTTCCTGCTGCAACACGCATTTGTAGCCAAAGGCACCGCCGACATCCGGCGAGATGACCCGCACCTGCCCCTGATCCAGCTTCAGGCACTGGGCCAGGATGGTGCGAATCATGTGCGGCACCTGGGTGGCAGTGACGACCACCAGTTGATCCAGGCTGTGATCCCAGTAAGCCAGAACCGCCTTGCCCTCCATCGGCACCATGCATTGACGTGCCAGCTTCATTCGGCGCGTGACCGTCACGCTCGCCGCCGCCGCACGCTCGGTAAATGCCTTGTCGGCATACAAGGTGACGAAGCGGTTGTCGTGCCAGTTGTCATGGATGAAGTCACCTGTAGCAGCGACGCTGCTGGCAGCGTCGGCGTACACGGGCAGGTCTTCGTAATCGACCATCACCTGTTCCACCAGGTCTTCGGCCTCGGCACGGGTCGCCGCGCAGGTCATTACCACGGGCTCGCCCACAAACCGCACCTTGCCACTGGCCAGCGGCGGCTGGACAGAGGGTTGATAAGTAGGGAGCGTCGAGTCGGCAACGATGTCGCTGGCACTGATCATGTCTGCGCGCACGAATGCCTGGCCCTTCAGGGCTGGCGGTACGTCTATCGAGGTGATCCGGGCATGGGCCAGAGGGCTGCGCAGAAAGGCCACTTCCCGAAGTCCTGGCATGTGGTAGTCGGCAACAAACTTCCCGCGACCGTGCAGGTGCCGTTCATCTTCCTTGCGCCTCACTCGGGCGCCCACACCCTGACCCGATTTGCCAGGGTACTCGTTCACTTCGCTCATACCTTACGGCCCCCTGAGTTTCCGATGTTCAACCGGTCGGCATGCGCCACGAAATGACGGGGGCACTGACACTCGGCACCCAGATTTTTCAGGAAACGGCGAAGCTGCATGATCAGTGTCCTTTAAGGCTGTTTTTATAATTTCGTCAGCTAACGTATGAATTTAATCAGTACACTTACATAATAATCATCCCCCCAGCCACGTCAACGACTAGCCGCTAAAAATTCACAGACGGGCGTTTCTTCCGTTCACGGGCTCAATGAGGATGTCGATCCGGGGCTCAAATCATTTGACATATTAGTCAGTACACTGAATATTATTTGTGGGCATACTGACAATGGACAACCTAATGAACTGGATAAAAATAACAACGGTGGACGTCCTTCAGGACGACCAGGTAATGGCCTTCAAACTACCCGAAGCACACCTGGCGCTGTATCGCTGCGATGGGGAGTTTTTTGCAACAGACAACATTTGCACCCACCAGCATGCCTTGCTCTCGGAGGGCTATCTGGAGGATGGCTGCATCGAATGCCCGCTGCATCAGGCGACATTCGATGTACGCACCGGCGCGGCCCAATGCGCGCCCGCCACCGAATCCCTGAAAACCTACGCCGTAAAGGTCGAAGGTGACGCTGTACTCGTGAACCTGGGTTAACGCCATGACCATTGAACGCATTCTTATCGTCGGTGCCGGTCAATGCGGCGCCATGGCCGCCGCCTCATTGCGCCAGCGTGGTTTCAGTGGACGGATTGTGCTGGTGGGCCGAGAGTCTCATCCGCCCTACGAGCGCCCCCCTTTGTCCAAATCGGTGCTGACAGAGTCCACGCAAACGGTCAGCGGCCTGCACAAAACCGACTTTTATCGCGAACATGAAATCGAGCTGCACTTGGGGACCGCGGTCCAGTCACTGGACCCACTCAAGCGTACGGCTTTGCTGGACGATGGTACCCTGATCGAGTGGGATCGCTGCCTGCTGGCGACCGGTGGACAGCCGCGCATTCTGGAAAAATTCCCGCGAACGATGGCCAATGTCCATTATCTGAGAACGGCCGACGACGCCTTCAAACTCCGCCAGACCCTCCAGGAGTCTCAAGGTCGACTGTTAATTGTCGGCGCCGGCTTCCTTGGCCTGGAGGTCGCCTCTACCGCTCGTTCTCTGGGTATGGAGGTGACTCAACTGGAAGCCGGGGAGCATTTGCTCAAACGGGCACTGCCCTGCGAAATCTCGATCTGGCTGGCGGCGCGTGCGCGTCACTACGGCGTGGATTTGCGCCTGGCAACCAGCATCGATCAGCAGCACCCTGGCGAGCCAGGCGTATACCGCTTGAGCGACGGTACCGACATTACACCCAGCACTATTCTGGTCGCCGCTGGCATGCAACCTGAGACAACACTGGCCAAAGCCATTGGCCTGGAGATGGCTAACGACGGTGGCATCGCCGTAGACCCCCAATGCGCCACCAGCATCGGCGGCATTTATGCCGCGGGCGACTGTGCCACCCAGAAGGTCGCTCACTGCGGTCAACCCATGCGCCTTGAGTCCTGGCAGTACGCCAACGAGCAGGCACGCATCGCTGCGGCCGCCATGCTGGGAGAGGACGACAGCCCCACCCCGCTGCCCTGGTTCTGGAGTGATCAATTCGATTGCAACCTGCAGATGCTCGGGCTTCCCGAACCAGACCTGACCTATGTCCAACGCACCCTGAGCACGACTCCCGAGGCACCGAAATGGGTGAGCTTTGGCCTGCGCAACGGTCAACTCAGGCATGTGGTGTGTGCCAACGCAGGCGGCGAGTTACGCCCGCTCAAGAGCCTCATGGAGGCTGGCATCGCGTGCTCTGCAGAGGCACTGGCAGACATCAACCAGCCGCTCAGGCAGCTGGAAAAACAATTCAAGACCTCGAACCAGTCCACCTATCCAGCCCCAGCTCAGGAGCCGCTCCATGTATAACTCGCAAGATGTCATTGCCCGCACCGGGGGCAACAAGGACCTGGCCCTGGCCGATTGTAAGTGGCCTAACGATGACCTTCACTATATCCCCGACTGGGTCTACACCAGCCATGCCGTCTATGATCGTGAAGTCGAACGCATCTTCCACGGCCGCACTTGGAACTTTGTCGCACTGGAAGCCGAGCTCCCCAACACCGGGGACTACAAGCGCTCCTTCGTTGGCCCGACCCCTGTGGTGGTGGCACGGGCAGAGGACGGCTCGGTCAATGTCTTCGAGAACCGTTGCGCGCACCGTGGTGCGGAGTTCTGCCGACACAGTCAAGGCAATGCCAAAGAGTTTGTCTGCCCGTACCATCAGTGGTCCTACGACCTCAAGGGCAACCTGCAGGGCGTGCCATTCAAGCGTGGCGTGAATCGACAGGGCGGCATGCCCAAGGATTTTCGCAACGAAGACCACGGCCTGAAAAAGCTCCACGTCACCACCTGGAACGGTGTCGTCTTTGCCTCCTACCACGCCGATGTCGAACCCATCGAAGAATACCTGACGCCGGAAATCATCGAAGATATGGGCAAGGTTTTCGATGGCCGCAAACTCAAAGTACTCGGTTACTACCGCAACGAGTTGCCCTGCAACTGGAAGATGTACCACGAAAACCTGAAAGACCCTTACCACGCCACCTTGTTGCATTCCTTTCTGGTGGTCTTCGGTCTGTTGGTGGCAGGCAACAAGTCCGCCATGATTGCCGACCCGGTTCACGGCCGTCACGGCACCATGGCCTCGGCCAAGAGTGAAGACAAATACGCAGCCGTCAGCGATGCCAACAAGGCCGAAATGCGCTCCTACCATGAGGGCATGCGCCTGCTCGACGAGCGCTTCCTGGATTACATCAAGGAATCCGACTCGCCATGGTCAGTGACCATGCAGACCATCTGGCCGAACCTGATCGTGCAGCGGGAAATGAACACCCTGGGCGTACGGCAGATCGTACCTAACGGCCCGAACAGCATGATCATGCAATGGACGATGTTCGGCTATGAAGACGACACCGAGGAGATGACGCGCCATCGATTGCGCCAAGGCAACCTGATGGGCCCTGCCGGATTCCTCGGCCTGGAAGATAATGAAGCGATGAAGTACGTCCAGGAAGGGCTGCGCCGCTCCAGCAGTGACGTCAACATCCTCAAACTTGACCACGGTCAGGTGGGTACCACCAACTCCCTTATTTCAGAAGCCGCGATCCGCGCCCTCTACCGCCACTACCGCGAAATCATGGAGCTGTAATGAACGCCTTCGCCAACGAACTGAACCGCCCCTACCCCCTTTATCGCCCCTGCCGGCTTGACCGGGCCACGGCCCTGCGCCTGCGACTGGAGATCGAGACCTTCAATGCCGACTACTGTGCCGTGCTGGACGACGGCCTGGTCGAGCAGTGGCCGAATTTCTTCACCAGCGATGCGTTGTATCGCGTGACGTCAAGGGAAAACGCCGAGATGGGCATGCCCGTCGGCCTGATCTACGCCGAGGGCCGTAACATGATGCATGACCGCGCGGTGGCCATCTCTCGCACGCAAATGTTCGCACCACGCTATCACCTGCACCTGCTGGGCAATACCCGCGTGATCGATGAATCAAGCAGCGGCATTATCACCGCCCAGGCCAACTTCATACTGCTGCAGACACTGGTGGAAGGCCCGACAACGACTCACATGGCCGGCACCTACCACGACCGTTTCCAGCGAGTCGACGGCGAGCTGCTACTGCTGGAGCGTCAGGTGATTTATGACAGCACTCTGATCGCCAACGACTTGGTGTACCCACTGTAATGTAGGAGCGAGCTTGCTCGCGAAAAACTCGAGGGCACCGCGTTCATCCCGGCAGCCCTCGTCATCGTTAACGTCCATCGTCGGAACGCCGCCCGGAGCAAGCTCGCTCCTACATGTTCCCGAGCCACCCATCAAAGCCCGCGCAATACCGTTCGACTGTACTGGTTGTTGGATTCCACCAGGATGGCCAGCAAACCCATGAACTGCTTCTTCTGCGCCGGACGCAATGGCTGGAGCATTCGCTCCTGAGCCCTTGCCATGCTTTCATGCATGACGGCCACAACCTCTCGACCCTGCGCAGTCAGAAAAACGTTGCGCGTACGCCGATCGTGGGGATCCGGCTGGCGATAAAGCAATTCGTTGGTTTCGAGACGCTTTACCACATCAGCGGTATTGGTCCGATCAAGACCGACCTCCTGGGCCAGCGCTGTCTGATCCAACCCGGGCATGACCGAAAGGGTCGTGAGAATGGCATATTGAACGGGGGTAATGTTCGTCCCTTTGCATTCTTCGAAGAACAATGCGACATGGATCTGATGCAGGCGGCGAACGAGAAAACCCGGACGCCCCCAAAGAAGCTCTTTGGCCGGATCGTCCAGCTCAGAGTCGGGTGTCGTACTACCAGGGGCTGTCATGAAATTTCCTTGTCATAAATGACGCAAGCATAACCGTACCATGGGGTTCTTGGCACGGTCACGTTGCTAGCAGGGTCTGTCATCAAGTCGTTTTGCACGTGGCAATGATAGATGACAGCCCCCTAGTTCGATCAGCCTACTGTCGCCAGCGCTTCCTCCAGCGTCATCACTGCCGCGTACTTTTGCGCCATGTCGAAGAGGTTGGCCTCATGGGGCTCCAGCGCCCGATCCCCGACGCAATCAGACACCACGAGCGGGCGAAAGCCATGGCTCATGGCGTCGACCACACTGGCGCGTACACAACCGCTGGTGACAGCCCCGGCCACCAGCAGCGTACGCACGCCATTAAAGTTGAGCCAGGCGGCCAGATCCGTACCGAAAAAGGCTGAAGGCAGGGTCTTGCGCACCACCAATTCGCCCTCGATCGGCGTCAACGACGGCACAATGGCACTTCGATGCGCGTGTTCGAGCAACGTCAGCATTGAAGGTACTTTCAGCGTAAATACATTGCGGTCGGCCCCATCATCGGCGAAGACAATGCGGCTGTGGGCTACCGGCCAGCCTTTATCGCGCGCGTAAGCCAATAGCGGCCGGGTACGCTCAATCGCCTCGGGAATATTGCCACCACCGAAGATCGCGGGGTCGGCAAAGCCTTCAACCAGATCAATGATCAACAGCCCATAGGGTCCTGGCAGTTCCATCTGCGTGCCAAACCCCTGGCGTTCGTAGGTGTGTAGTTTTTCGCTCATTGCATGTCCTCTCGGTCCATTACCCGGCCTTTGTCGACGACCACCCGATCATCCAGGTGCACTGTGCAATTACGCAGCGGTATATCGATGTGACAAGCCGTGGTGCGCTTGCCGCCTGCTTCGTTGTTCGGGCCCATGGAGAACAGGAAGTTGCCTTCATAAGCACGGGCATCCATCCCGATATGGGCCTCCCGATCGAGCAGGCCCAGGGTCGACCAGCGTGCACGGGGTTGAAGGCCCCAGCCGATATGAGACAGCGCATAAGCCTCAGGGTCGTTGAACACTTCCATGTAGTCGCGCAACAACGCAGCCTCCACGCCACCCTCAATGCTGGTCACGTAGCCATTTTTAACCTGCAGCTCAATCGGATCCTGCACATAGGACTTATGGGGCAGCAGGATATCGCCGCGATCGATCACAATCCGCCCATTGGCGCCTAGTTCGTTGGGCCAGGTCAGCACGAAACCGCTGGGCCAGTGATCCCAGCGGCCGGGGGCATCGACAAAGCCATATTCACTGATCGCCGGAAACTCACCCAATGGACAGGTCAGTGCAGTACCGGCCGCCGAGGTAACGTGCATCTGACTGGCGCGCTCTATCAGCGCCGCCGCCGCCAGTACCCGTTGTCGATCTGCAACGCTAGGCAACAGGCGCACGAGGATTTCCGGCGGCTCCACCGCCAAAAGTATCCGAGTACCGCTGGCAAGAATTTCGTGTTGCTCGGGTGAGAACAGCAACGTCATCAGATCCACCACCAGATCGCTGGCTTTCAATGCCGCCAGTGCTGGCGCATTTCCAGTCAACGGAGTGACCCCCAGGTACGCCAGGGAATCCCGGCTAAGCGCCTTCTCCCCGTTTACCGGTGGCAGATCCAGCCGATTGACGATCGCCCCCAGGGCCTGACACGCCACTTGAGCCGTGCGCAACGTTTGCGGATGAGTATCGGCCCCCGTCAGGATGGTTACACTCTGACCGCGCTGCAGATCGCTGAGGGTAAGCACGTGCTTCCAGGCTTCGATCAAATCATAATCGCTGACAGCCATGTTTATTCTCCACTGACTGAGGGCAGCGAAGCCCCCAGAAAATTGTCGAACGCCCGATAGAAATACTCTTCGTTGTCCCAAGGGATCATATGACCGGCATCGGCCACCCGGACGACCGCCAGGTTGCTCATCAACCCCTGGATTTCAGCGATATCCTCATCCAGTATCACCCCACCTCTCTCGGCAACCATCAGCAGTGCCGGGCAGTTGACGTGGCGTAGATCGGCATGGAAATCTTCGGTATGAAAAGCCTCGAAGCTGGCTTTGATCGCGCGCTCGTCACAGGTGTGCAGCCACTCGGCGCGCAGTGACAATTGCTCATCGGTCCAGGTCGGGCAGAAGCTGCGCATGTCATCTGCGCTCATCCCGGCTTGAGACAAGCGAATCGAGTCGACATACCACGGCAACTGCGACGGGTAGGCGCGTCGACCAGGGCCCGAGACAGGTGGGTCGACCAACACCATGCGCGCCAGGCTAGCGCCACCTTTGCGCGCCATCCGCGCGGCAATGCGCGCGCCCATGGAGTGCCCGATCAAACTGAAGCGGGAAAAACCCATGGCTTCGGCGAAAGCGCTGACATCAGCAGCCTGCGCCTCCACGCTATAGTCCAGATCCGCACCGGACTCGGAAAGGCCCCGCCCCCGCACATCCAGCACATAGGTGTCGAATGCCTGGCCGAAGCGCTCGGCGACAAAAGCCCAGGTCACCGCCGGGCTGGTAATACCGGGAATGATGATGACCGGGTCACGCGTGGACCGCTCACCGCTGGCGCCGCCAAAGCGCAAGTAATGTTGACGGATATCATTGGCGCGGATGTTGGCGCCATATAGAAATTGGCTCATGACACTTCCTCAGTAGGCACCGGACAATAGAGCACCGGCGCCTGGAACGATCGGTTCGAGGTTGAGCGCCTTGAGCATGGCGTAGGTCGTGGCGATGGCTGCGGTCAGCACCGGCTTTCCGGTTTGTGCCTCGACCGTAGCCACCGCGCTCAGCGAAGGCATTTGCACACAGGCCGACAGCACGATGGCATCCACACCCGTCAGATCCAGATCGGCAACGATGCCCGGAAGGTTGGCCGGATCATGGCGAGCGACCGCCAGGTTGTCCTGGATTTCCAGCGCGTGCCAGACTTTGACTTCGATGCCTTCATGCTCGATATAGTCGACCACCAGTTCCGTGAGTGGCCGCATGTAGGGCGCCACCAACGCGATGCGCTTGGCACCGAGCACTTTGATTGCGTCCACCAGGGCACCGGCACTGGTAATCACCGGTGCCGGCGCATCGTTATCCTGGGTCACTTTGCTCAAGCGTTGTTGAGACTCGCGATGGTAACCCTTGCCCATGGACATGATTGCCACCAGGCAGGCGTAGCCGAGGACATCGACACGGGCATCGGACAACTCAAGGGCGCAGCGGTCGGATTGAGCATCCATGGCCGCCAGCTCTTCCTTGCGCACATGCTTCATGCGCATACGACTGGAGTGAAAAGTGAAGCGCTCAGGCCGGATCAACTGGCGGGCGGCCAGCATCGCAGGGATTTCGGTTTCCATGGTGGTGTTGGAGCTGGGCACGATTTGCCCGATGCGCAGGAGCTTGGTCATGATTAAGGTCTCGGTATTGGCTGATTGACGTGGTCAGTGTGGCGTTGGCAGATTCAGAGCTTGAATAAGTGTTCGGCGTTGCCATGACAGATCTGGGCACGCACCTCTTCCTCAATATCAACCGAATCGATGAACTCGACGGCAACGGCCGTAGACTCATAGGGGTAATCGACGGAGAACATCACCGCTTCTGTGCCCAACTCCGCCAGTGCACATTTCAAGGCAGACGGGGAGCAAACCCCTGATGTCGTAATCAGGATATTGCTGCCGATGTATTCAGAGGGCGCTCGCTCCAGATGTACGCCATGGGGGTAAACCGCGAAGCGATTGTCGAGGCGCCACGGGATAAATGGCAGGCCTTCGCCCATATGGCCCAGAATGACCTTGAGGCCAGGAAAACGATCGAACACCCCACCGAACAGCAGGCGTAAGGCATGACTGGCCGTTTCAACACCCCAGCCCCACGCCGCTCCACGCATTTCCGGATGGCCGTCGAACACTTGGGGGAAAACAAAGGCGTCTGCAGGATGCAGGTAAAAAGGTACGCCAAGCGCCTGCATGCACGCCCAGAACTCGTCATAAGAACGATCGTCGTAATACATGCCTTGAGTATGACCATTTACCAATGCACCCTTGAACCCCAGGTCCTTGACGGCACGGGTGAGCTCGGCTGCTGCCAGTTTCGGGTCGTGCATGGGCAAACTGGCGAAACCGCCAAAACGCGTAGGATGACGTTGTACCTGTTGAGCCAGGTAATCGTTGCTGCGCTGGGCTTGTGCCAACGCCTGCTTGAAATCCTGCTCGCCTTGAACCCCGGGACCGGTCTGCGACAAGATGCTGAAATCGATGCCGTAACGATCCATTTCACTCAGTCGAAGCTCATCGAAATCGCTCAGCTGCGCGCTCAACCTGGCGAGCATTTCAGGTTTCATATGTTGGATGAAGCTTTTGGAGTACCCCTCGAAGCCTGGGGTCATGAAATGCTCTTCGAAAGTTATCTTTCGGGGTTTAGTGCTTGTCATCGTAAGGCCCTGTCAGAAGGTTCAGAACTCACTGTTGCTTCGCTTCGCCTCTCGGCAGCCATAAGATCAGTATACTGATCATTTAACCCGACCGGACTTATCCATCAATCGACTCTGGAGGCGGAGCGTGCCCAGCTACATCACGTGCTTTTCACGAAATGCCAATGCGTCAAATTCAATCAGTACACTGACGAAATTATCGTTACAGATGACAGGGTGATTGTCAAAGTATTTGGGATCTTAGGGTGCTGGAAGACCTGGCTCTCGGGGCTGTCTTTAGACTTGAACCAGATGACGCGTCGCGGCAGGAATACGGTGTGAATAAATGGTGCGCAGCAACGGGGGCGGGAAATGCATCAACATCTAGATCCGCACCGTGGTCAACCGAGGCGCTCACCGGCAAGCCATTAGTTTCCTCGCCGACCTCACCCAGATGTTCAACTGGGCCAGAAAACGCCAGCCTTGGCGGGCTTTATTGGTCGAGGGCGATCCAACGGAACTGGTCGATATCGCCCCCCTGATCCCTGCCGACTACGAAGCGAAAAGAAGCCGCATCCTTTCCCCGGCTGAGCTGTTGGAATTGCACAACCGCTTCCAGCAAATGACCACCGATTACAACGCCCTCCCCGCTGGTCAAAAGTACGAGGGTATTCGTCCATTAAAGAAGGAGACTCAACTCGCGCTCTGGATCAGTCTGGGCACCCTGTGCCGGATTGGCGAGTTGCTGCAGGCCGAATGGAAAAATGTCGATCTTGACCGGCAAACCTGGTTCCTCCCAAGTGAAAACGTCAAAGGCTCCCGGGGCAAGAAACAGGACCACCATGTCTTACTCTCCCCCTTCGCCCTGCATTTCTTTCAGGAACTCAAAATCCTGACGGGACATTCGCAGTGGTGCTTTCCGAACAAGCAGGATGATCGGCATGTGGACGTAAAGGTAGTCAGCAAACAGATCGGCGATCATCAGGCCCGATTCAAAAACCGCAAGGCCCTCTCCAGGCGGCGTCACGACGATACCCTGGTCCTTGCCGACGGCCAAAACGGCGACTGGACGGCATGACCTGCGCCGTACCGGTGCGACCATGATGCAGGCTTTGGGGGTCAGCCTGGACGTCATCGACCGGGGCGGTGTATCTGATCGAACAAGTAGTTCGCGACCATCTGTGATACGCGGTCAAAGAGGGTGTAAGCGCTGGAGTTGGTTTCCAGATAACCAACGCCAAAAAGCGTTTGGTGCTTCGGGTTGAAGGCAGTCAGATTCAACCTTGGCCGACCGCCTTGCCAATCAAAATATGACTAGGGAACGAACGGGGTACTCATGTTGTAACCCGTGGCGTATAGCACCAGATCGATTTCCTCACGCGATCCATCGGTGAACACGACGTCGTCGCCGTCAAAGCAACTGACGTCTCCCTTAGCCTTAATGTCGCCATGCTGCAGGTAGTGCAGAAGCTGGAAGCTTTTTTTCGTGGTATTGGTTTGCCCATTATCAGGAAAGCTTCGCCCACTCGTCGCGCTGCATTACCTCGACAATGATGGGTACTGGCGTCATCAGATGGGTGCGCATCATGGTTGTCGCTCGAACGGTGTCGCGGGCCAGAATGGCTTCGACCAGCGCGGCATGTTCCTTGCGTTTCAACGCCAGGGCCTCTTCGGAGAACACCGTTTGCGTCAACCACAAGTGACGATAGCGCTCGGCCTGGTCGAACAGGTAAGTACGCGCCTGAAGTAATTGCCTGGAACCGCAACCCGCCGCGATGGCACTGTGGAAGGCCTTGTGCCGCTCATCCCAAACGTCGAGCACCTTCTCGCGGGTTGTCACGTCCATGACCTTTGACAAGGTATGAGACTGCGCCAGGATCTGGGCTTCCCAGGCGTCATCACCTCGCTCGATGGCCAGGCCCACGATCATGGCTTCAAGATTGGCGCGAGCATCATAGATGTCCTGCATCTCTGACAGCGACATGGGGGCTACGCGGTAGCCTTTCTGACTGATGACCACCACCAGGTGTTCTGCCACCAACTGCGAAAGTGCTTCGCGCAGCGGGCCGACACCCAGGTCATAGCGCTCCTTGAGCCCGCTCATGAGGAGTTTTTCACCGGGCTTGAATGTGCCACGGATGATGTCCAGCTTGAGCCGTTCATACCCGCTGAATGCAGAGTTGAGCCTGGGGGTGACGCTATCCAAGGTGCTGCTCCAGAACTTGCCAAACCCCAATCATACCCAAACATCTATCAGACGAAAAACATTCGACAATTTCATGTTTTGTCGCTCAATTATAAAAATGTAGACATTTTAGTTTTATGGCGATATTTTTCTTCTGCCAGATCCAGACCACTGCTGGAAGGCGCCAATCACTACCTTCGCCCGGGAGTTGCCATGAACGCCTTTACTCAAATTCAGGACCTTGTGATGCCGCTGCCATCGCAGAGCAAGGGCTTCACCCTTACCCCTTCCAGCCAGTCGCCGCGCCTGCTTGAGCTGAAATTCGCCAAGGAAACCGTCGACGCGTTCGTCAAGGCAGTGGCCGAGTGGCCGGTCCAGGCACTGGAGTACAAGTCGTTCCTGCGTTTCCGGGTCGCCCAGATCCTTGACGAGCTGTGCGAAGGCACCCTGCGCCCGGTACTGGTCAACACCATCCTGGACCGCGCCACCGGTGGCATGTTGATCACGCCTGAAGGATTGAACGACGTGTCCCAGGCCGATGACATGGTCAAGTTCTCCTCTGCAGTCGCCCACCTGATCGGTCGCTCCAACTTCGATGCCATGAGCGGCCAGTTCTACGCTCGCTTTGTGGTACTCAACAGCGACAACTCCGACAGCTACCTGCGTCAGCCACACCGGGTCATGGAACTGCACAACGACGGCACCTTCGTCCAGGAGCGCACCGACTACGTGATGATGATGAAGATCGACGAGCAGAACATGGAAGGCGGCAACTCCCTGTTGCTGCACCTGGATGACTGGGAAGATCTGCACCACTACTACACTCACCCACTGGCTCGCCGTGAAATGCGCTTCACCGCACCACCGAGCAAGAACGTGCGCGAAGACGTGTTCCACGCAGTGTTCGACAACGACGCCGAAGGTCGCCCGACCATGCGCTACATCGACCAGTTCGTGCAGCCTAAAGACTTCGAGGAAGGAATCTGGCTGAACGCCCTGAGCGAATCGCTGGAAGGCAGCCCGCAGAAACTGTCGGTACCGGTGCCGGTCGGCAGCTTCGTGCTGGTCAACAACATGTTCTGGCTGCACGGCCGTGACCGCTTTATCGCCCACCAGGGCCTGCGTCGTGAACTGATGCGCCAGCGTGGCTACATCAGTTATCAGAAAACCCTGTACCAGCGCGGCCAATAAGGTTTGCCAAGGGTTGAACCGGTGAGGGCCGCCACGCGTGGTGGTGTTTCCAACAAGAACGTAATTCAGGTGGGTGCAGGCTAATGGCTGTGTACGACTTCATCATCATCGGTGCCGGCATCGTGGGCATGTCCACGGCCATGCAACTGGCCCAGGTTTACCCGGACGCCAAAATCCTCCTGCTGGAGAAAGAGTCCGGCCCGGCCAGGCACCAGACCGGCCACAACAGTGGCGTGATCCACGCCGGTGTCTACTACACCCCGGGCAGCCTGAAGGCGCGTTTCTGCCTGGAAGGCAATAAGGCCACCAAGGCCTTCTGCAACAAGCACAGCATCCCTTATGACGAGTGCGGCAAGCTGCTGGTGGCCACCAACGAGCTGGAAATGGAGCGCATGCGCGCGCTGTGGGAACGCACCGCAGCCAATGGCATCAAGCGTGACTGGCTGACGGCCGCCGAGCTGCGTGAGCGCGAGCCGAACATCGTCGGCCTGGGCGGGATCTTCGTGCCTTCAAGCGGCATCGTGAACTACGCCCAAGTCACTGCGGCCATGGGCGGCGAATTCGAAGCCGCCGGTGGCGAGATCCGCTACAACAGCGAAGTGGTCGCCATCGATGAGCGTCCCGATGAAGTGGTGGTGCGCTGCAGCGACCAGGAGCACCACGGGCGCTTCCTGATCACCTGCTCGGGCCTGATGGCCGACCGCGTTGTGCGCATGCTCGGGATAAAGCCGAACTTCATCATCTGCCCGTTCCGGGGCGAGTACTACCTGCTGCCCAAGCAGCACAACCAGATCGTCAACCACCTGATCTACCCGATCCCGGATCCGTCCATGCCGTTCCTCGGCGTACACCTGACCCGCATGATCGACGGCACCGTCACCGTCGGCCCCAACGCGGTGCTTGCGATGAAGCGCGAAGGTTATCGCAAGACCGATGTCTCGCTGTCCGATATGTTCGAAACCCTGACCACCCCGGGCATTCTCAAGGTGCTGAAGAAGAACCTGCGCCCCGGACTGATCGAGATGAAAAACTCGTTGTTCAAGGGCGGCTACCTCAAGCAAGTGCAGAAGTACTGCCCGAGCCTCACCAAGAGCGATCTCACCGCCTACCCGGCCGGTGTCCGCGCCCAGGCTGTCTCGCTGGACGGCAAGTTGATCGACGACTTCCTGTTCGTCAACACCGCTCGCAGCGTCAGCGTCTGCAACGCTCCGTCACCTGCCGCGACCTCCGCCATCCCGATCGGCGCGTACATCGTCGACAAGGTCCGCGAACAGCTTACCCACTCTGGCGCCAGTTTCGTCCAACCCGACAGCTCTGTCCGACCCGCCCCTATGGCGGCCTCCATCGCAGCCCCCCATTAACGATAACCAAGCAGCGAGGAATCACGCGTGCAACTCAACGATCCGAAACTGTTCCGCCAGCAAGCCTATATCGACGGTGTATGGGTAGATGCCGACAACGGCCAGACCCTCAAGGTCAACAACCCGGCCACCGGTGAAATCATCGGCAGCGTGCCGAAGATGGGCGCTACCGAGACCCGGCGCGCCATCGAGGCCGCCGACAAGGCATTACCGGCCTGGCGCGCCCTGACCGCCAAGGAACGCGCCAACAAACTGCGCAAGTGGTTCGACCTGATGATGGCCAACCAGGAGGACCTGGCCCGCTTGATGACCCTCGAACAAGGCAAGCCGCTGACCGAGTCCCGTGGCGAAATCGCTTATGCAGCCTCCTTCCTGGAGTGGTTCGGCGAAGAAGCCAAGCGCGTCTATGGCGACATGATCCCCGGTCACCAGGTCGACAAGCGCCTGATGGTGCTCAAGCAACCGATCGGTGTCACTGCCGCCATCACCCCGTGGAACTTCCCTTCGGCGATGATTACCCGCAAGGCCGGCCCGGCCCTGGCCGCCGGTTGCACCATGGTCCTCAAGCCGGCCTCGCAAACGCCCTACTCGGCCCTGGCCCTGGCGGAACTGGCCGAGCGCGCCGGTATTCCGAAGGGTGTGTTCAGCGTGGTCACCGGCAGTGCCGGCGAAGTCGGCGCCGAGCTGACCGGTAACCCGATCGTGCGCAAGCTGACCTTCACCGGCTCCACCGAAATCGGCCGCCAGCTGATGGTCGAGTGCGCCAAGGACATCAAGAAAGTCTCGCTGGAACTGGGCGGCAATGCACCCTTCATCGTGTTCGATGACGCCGACCTGGACGCCGCCGTCGAGGGCGCACTGATCTCCAAGTATCGCAACAACGGCCAGACCTGCGTCTGCGCCAACCGCCTGTACATCCAGGACGGTGTCTACGATGCCTTCGTCGAAAAACTCACCGCCGCCGTGGCCAGGTTGAACATCGGCAACGGCCTGGAAAACGGCATCACCACAGGTCCCCTGATCGACGCCAAGGCCATGGCCAAGGTCCAGGAGCACATTGACGATGCCGTGAGCAAAGGGGCTCGTGTGGTCGCCGGCGGCAAGCCGCACGCCCTGGGCGGGACCTTCTTCGAGCCGACTGTGCTGGTCGATGTGCCGCGCAATGCCGTCGTCGCCAAGGAAGAAACCTTCGGCCCGCTGGCACCGCTGTTCCGCTTCAAGGATGAAGCCGAGGTGATCGCCATGGCCAATGACACCGAATTCGGCCTGGCCTCGTACTTCTATGCTCGCGACTTGAGCCGTGTGTTCCGTGTGGGCGAAGCGCTGGAATACGGCATTGTCGGCGTCAACACCGGGATCATCTCCAACGAAGTGGCGCCGTTCGGCGGCATCAAGGCCTCGGGCCTGGGCCGCGAAGGCTCCAAGTACGGCATCGAGGACTACCTGGAAATCAAATACCTGTGCATCGGTATCTGAGCCGCCACGCCGCCTGCGCTGCGTAACACCTGACGCCCCGCTTGCGGGGCGTCGCTTTGTTCGCGGTTCAAGGGCTCGGGTCCGTCAACATTGCGTGCAGCATGCGCGCCATCAACTTGGGCGTGTCCTCGTCAGTGAGGTAGCCCGGTCTTTCCAACAGCATGGCCCGAGGTAGCACCGACCAGGTCTGGTAAACCAGAAACTCGGCCTTTTCCCGGTCCTTGACCCGGATTTCGCTGGCGAAGCGTTTCATCAAGGCCGAACTCGCAGTGGCGGTCCAAAGCTGCTTGGCCTTGACCACATCCAGTCGCACCAGCTCGTCATAATGAGTGGAGCGCACGCTGAACGCAGGATCGTAGAGGGTTTTCTTGTGATGGGCGGCCAGTACGGCCCGCAGGGCCAGCAAAATCCCGTCTAACAACGTGGTGCCAGACGGCAGCGCCATAATGTCGGCGTACAGTCCGATGCGGGCTTCAGTCCGGTAATCATCAAACACTGCAGCGATCAACGACTCCATCGTCGGGAAGTACTCGTAGATCGAACTGATCGCCACCCCGGAGTCTTCGGCCAGGCGCATGGCGTTCAAGGCTTCCCGCCCCTCGCTTTCGAGAATCTGCCGACCGGCCTGTTTCACGGCCGTGACCAGCGCGATCGAGCGTGCCTGCCGCGGTTCCTTGCGCGGCTGGGCAGGTATTTCGACCTGCACGCCCGGCTTGTCAGGGGTTGGTTTGATCATGGTGTCCTCTCCAGAATGCTGCTCATTGCCACCGTGGCAAAACCGACAAGCAGCAAACTGGAGTATGACCGAGCCGACTCGCTTAGTCAGCGAGTCTCGCGAGTACACAACGCACCGTTTCCGGGATGGGCACCGAGGTGTTGCTGGCGCGGTCGACGTACACATAGACGATATGGGCCGCTGCGGCCGCTTCATGCTCATCGTTGCGAAACAGTGCCAGCTCGTAGCGTGCGCTGCTGTTACCCAGACGGGATATTTTCATTGCGACATTGATCTGGTCGGGGAAGCCGATGGACGCAAAGTAGGTGCAACCGGAATTGACGATCAACCCGATCACCGGGCTGTTGGCAATGTCCAGGGTGCCCTGTTCGACCAGGAACGCCGTGATCGCCGACTCACAGTACGAGTAGTAGACCACGTTGTTCACATGCCCAAAGGAGTCATTGTCACCAAAGCGCGTCGGCACTTTGGTGAAATGGCGAAACTCGTCCCGGCACGGCCGTTTGAGTTTGTTGCTCATAGGATTTCCCTGTAGATCGAGCGCACATCTTCCAGGCACAGCTGCCGCGGATTGTTGCCGAGCAGGCGCTGCTGCTTCATCGCATCGATAGCCAGCGCCTCGATGTCGGACTCGACGATGCCCAGGTCACGCAAGCGGGTCGACAGGCCCAGTTCACCGGCCAGGGTGCCAAGGTAGTTGGCCAGCGTAGCGGCTTTTTCTGTATCGGTACCCAGGGTGCCAGGCAGGACGATATCGGCCAGTTGCGCATACAGCGGCGCCACCGCCTCGAGATTGAAGCGCATCACCGGCCCCAGCACCAGCGCATTGGAAAGTCCGTGCGGTATATGGAAACGTGCGCCGAGGGGATACGCCAGGGCATGCACCGCCGCCACTGGCGCGTTGGCGAACGCCATGCCCGCCAGGCAGGCACCCAGCAACATGTTCTCCCGCGCTTGCAGGTTGCTGCCATCCAGGCAGGCCTGGAACAGACTGCCGGACAACAGACGCAGCGCCTCTCGTGCCAGGCAATCGGAAATCGGATTCTTCAGGTTCCTGGTGGTGTAGGCCTCGATGGCATGGACCATGGCATCGATACCGGTCGCTGCAGTGACGTGGGGCGGCAGGCCAAGGGTCAGCTCCGCATCCAGCACCGCCAGGTCGGGCAACAGCATTGGCGAATAAACCACGTTCTTCTCACCGGCACCGGTGGTCACGACCGAGACCGAAGTCACCTCCGAACCGGTCCCTGCCGTGGTCGGCACCAGAATCAGCGGCAGGCGCGGGCCCTTGGTCTGGTTGATGCCATAGACTTGACTCAACGACTCGCCACTGCTCGCCAACAGCGCAGCCAGCTTGGCGGCATCCAGCGAACTGCCGCCGCCCAGCCCCACCACGCAATCGGCGCCACAGCTTTTCGCGGCATCCACCGCCGCCAGGATCACCGACTCCGGCGGGTCGGCCTGTACCTGGGAAAACACGCTGACGGCTATGTCCTGGCCCTCGAAACCGGCGAGCACCGCATCCAGAAGCCGAGCCGCAATAACCCCCGCATCGGTCACCAGCAAAACCGATTTGCAGCCCATGGCGCGAACATGATCGGCGAGCCGGGTCGACGCACCGCGTTCGATGATCATTGATGGAGTGGTTTGAAATACCATTTTCAACATGGAAGCCTCACGAATAGGTGTGTGTTGCGCTGAGTTTTCATGGCGATTGCAAAGCCCATACGCCAACCGGAAACCCCTCACGAATAGCCGTCTGAGTGGCAGCGCTCCCCTCATTGACAGGAGTGAGCGAGACAGAGTGTATGCCAGCCCACTTCCTGATCCCGCCTGAAATCCGGTCACCCACCCCGAATCCGGAACGGCCTGCACGGGCACCTCGATACGCTTATTTTTTTCCTTTTTTATCAGCTACTTGTGTCATATCGACCGGCACATGAATCCGGAACAAATTCCGAAGCGGCATCCCCATACTTGAGCCGCACCCTTCCCCGGCCTCGCCGGTTCCCACTAGTCGAGTAGCGAGCCAGAAAATGCCCACTGCACAACTGTCGATAGAACAAAAAACCCAGCAGCTGCTGAACAACCCGGCAGAATTGGTCAACTATTCCCAGCAAGCCTGGAACCATTTGCCCCGCGCCGAAATCGACGCGCTACAACTCAACGCCCTGAAGCAACGCTTCGAAGAACTCCGCGAGCGCATACCGGTACTGAAGAAACTCGCCGACGCCCAAGGCGTGGAAAAGATCGAGCAACTCGACGACGTAGTGCCGCTGCTGTTCGAACACACCGTTTACAAGTCCTACCCGCCATCGTTGCTGGAGAAGCGCAGCTTCGGCCAGATCAACAAATGGCTGGGCAAACTGGTGACGCCAGAGGTTGCCGAAGCCATCGCCGCGGTCAACGTCAGCGATTGCCAAGGCCTGGATGACTGGTTCGAGACCATGGACGAAGGCGTGCCGCAGCTGCGCATCAGTCACACCTCGGGCACTTCCGGCACCCTGTCGTTCCTGCCCCAGGGTGTTCATGAGTGGGAAAAATTCGCTCAACTGCGCAAGATGATGGTGTGGAACATGGAGGGTCCGGACACCCCGGAGCCCAACTTGCACACGATCTACCCTTACTACCGCAAGGGTTACCTGAGCCATGTGCGCGTCCATGCCGCCATGATTCCAGCACTGTTGCCGGACGAATCGCATTTCCATGCCGCTTACCCGACCACCCTCAGCACCGACGTGCTGCACCTGGGGGCCAAGCTGCGCGCGGCACAGTCCAAAGGCACCCTCGACCGCCTGGTGATCAGCCCGGAACTGCTGGAAAAGAAGAAGGCTTTCGACCAGTTGCAAGCCGACATGCCACAGCACCTGGCGACCTTCTTCGATCATATGTCCACCAAGCTCAATGGTCAGCGCGTGTACATCGGCGCGACCTGGAACCTGCTGCACAGCATGGCCAAGGCCGGCCTTGCGCGGGGCCTGGAAGGTGTCTTCCACCCTGACTCGTTCGTGCACACCGCCGGTGGCGGCAAGGGTGTCGTACAACCCGAGGGCTGGCGTGAAGACGTGCTGCGTTTCACCGGTGCCAAGACGCTCAACGAATCCTACGCAATGTCCGAAATCGTCGGCGGCGCCCACGCGCGGTGCGAAGCAGGCCACTTCCACTTCGCCCCCACCGTCGTCCCCTACCTGCTCGATCCAGAGACCAGCAAGCCACTGCCGCGCAAAGGCCGCGTGACCGGTCGTGCAGCCTTCTTCGACCTCGGCGCCGAGATCCGTTGGGGCGGTTTTATCACCGGCGATGAAATCACCGTCGAATGGGACAAGCCTTGCGCATGCGGCCGGCCGAGTTGCTACGTCGTCGGGCCGATCCAGCGCTACAGCGAACTCAATGGTGGCGACGACAAGATCACTTGTGCAGCAACAGAAGACTCCCATCGCCAGGCGATGGATTTCCTGAACACATTAGAGGGCTAACCCCATGAGCAAACCTATTGCGCCAATGATCATCCGCGGCAAAGTCATCACCGACAACCTGATCGACGTGGGTGGCCGCGGCGGTGACCTGGTGTTCCAGACCCCGGATGCGCACAAGTATATCGACCAGTTGCCGCTGGGTAATCCGGCCAGGCTGGCCGACCTGTACACCCTCAGTTTCAACGACATCCTCGACTACGCCGAAGCCCTCGGTGAACGTCTTGAATTCGACAAAAACCCCTACTTGCAGGAAGCCTGCGAGCTGTCGTACCTGACTGCGCCGGTCACTCCGAGCATGGTCAAGGGCAGCTACATGGGGCTGCGCCACATGCTCACCCGTGAGTCAGTCACCGAACAGGTGGAGAACTCAGTGGGCGTCAAGTACCTGGAAGGCTGGGTCAAGCAGCGCTTGATCGACGGCACCGAACTCGATGTGCGCTGCTTCGGCGCCCGCACCCTGCATATCGTCGCCGGCAACGCGACCGGGTTGTCCCTGCTGACCATCCTGCGCAACATGGTGCTGCGCAGCGACGCGATCATCAAGGCGCCGTCCAACGACCCGTTCACGGCCCTGGCCATCGCCCGCACCATGGTTGAGATGGCGCCGGACCACCCGCTGACCAAACACCTCAGCGTCGCCTACTGGAAAGGTGGCGACCAGGCCTTCGAAGAACGCCTGTACCAGCCGCAGAACCTGGAGAAGATCGTTGCCTGGGGCGGTTTCAATTCGATGAAGCATGTCACCCGCTACATCCAACCGGGCCTGGAGCTGATCTCCCTCGACCCGAAACGCAGCGCCAGCATCATCGGCAAGGGTGCCTTCGACAGTGAAGCGACCATGCGCGAGGCCGCCCTGCGCCTGGCCAGCGACATTGGCGCACTGAACCAGAAGGCCTGTGTGTGCGCCCGGGTGGTCTATGTGCAGAGCGGCACCGATGAGGCCGGCCTGGCGAATCTGAATACCTTCGGCCGTTATGTCTACGACGCCATGCAGACCCTGCCCAACACCCTCAGCACCGTGCCCAAACGCTACGACCAGGGCCTCAAGGCCGAAGTCGACGCGCTGCGCCTGGATGATGAGTGGTACCAGGTGATTGGCGGCCAGGACGGTGAAGGCGCCGTCATCTGCTCACAGATTCCGGAGTCGGTGTCGTTTGCCACCCGGCTCGACGACCGCACCGCCAACCTGGTGCCGGTCGATGACCTGACCGAGATGATGGATGCCGTGGATGCCTACACCCAGACCGTCGGTGTCTATCCGGAAAGCATCAAGGAAGATCTCAAGGACATTCTGCCCCTGTATGGCGCTCAGCGAATCGTCTCGCTGGGCTACGCGGCGGGGCTGAAATGGGCGGGTCCGCAAGACTCCATCGAGCCACTGCGGCGCATGGGCAAGTGGATCGTCAACCAGATCGCCTCGCCGGAAACGACCCCGGCGCCATGGTTGCGCCCGTCGATCTAACCCCTCCTGTACCCCTGGCCATTGCCGGGGGTACGCGTTGATTCCTACAGGACTTACCCATGACCACTTGCCTGGGATTTGCCGCCTTCGAGCCCCACTCCGCCCTCACGCCGTTTCGTTTCGAGCGTCGCGACTTGCGTGCCGATGACGTCGCTATCGATATCGCCTATTGCGGCGTCTGCCATTCCGATGCCCATCAGGTGCACAACGACTGGAACAACACGGTCTACCCCATCGTGCCAGGCCACGAGATCGTCGGGCATGTCACTGCCGTCGGCAGTAACGTCAGCCGCTTCAAAGTCGGCGACCGGGTTGCCGTCGGTTGCCAGGTCGATAGCTGCCTGCAGTGCGCACCTTGCCACGAGCATCAGGAACAACTCTGTGCCCATGGTCCGACGCCTACCTATAACGGCAAGGATCGTCACACCGGCGAGATCACCTATGGCGGTTACTCCGAGCATATTGTCGTGCGTGAACAGTTCGTACTGCGCATGCCCGAAAGCCTCGATCCGCGTTTCGCCGCACCATTGCTATGCGCCGGCATTACCGTGTGGAACCCGATGCGCCGCTACGGTGTGGGCAAGGACTCGAAAGTCGCGGTGGTCGGCCTCGGCGGGCTCGGGCACATGGCGGTGAAGCTGGCCGTGGCGCTCGGTGCCGAGGTGACCGTGATTACCACCTCACCGGGCAAGGCCGACGATGCCCGCGCCCTGGGTGCCAAACACGTACTGCTGTCCAACGATTCGCCGGCCATGACGGCGGCGGCCAATGCCTTCGAATTCATCATCGACACCATTCCCAGCCGGCACAACGTCAACCCCTACCTGATGCTGCTGGGTCGCGAAGGCGTACTGGTGCTGGTCGGTGCCATCGAACCACTGGAACCCATCCATGGCGGCTTGCTGATCCGCAACAACCGCACCATCGCCGGCTCGCTCATCGGTGGCATCCAGGCAATCCAGGAACTGCTGGATTTCTGCGCCGAACATCAGGTATTGCCCAGCTGCGAAATGATTGATATCAAGGACATCAATACGGCCTTTGACCGCCTGCAGCGCAACGACGTGAAGTACCGCTTTGTGATCGACATGACCAGCATGCGTGACGTAGCGCTTTAAACGAGTCCTACGCTGCGGTGCTAATCACCGCAGCGCCCTCTTGCTAGAACCGAACACCGCCCCGCCTCTGTGCAACCGCACACACAGTGCTCGACCCGTTCACTGGAACACCTCGAAGAGTCCGGCCGCGCCCATCCCGCCGCCGACGCACATGGTCACCACCACGTACTTCACACCGCGTCGACGGCCTTCCAGCAAAGCATGCCCGACCATCCGCGCACCACTCATTCCATAAGGGTGGCCGATGGCAATGGAGCCGCCATTGACGTTCAATCGGGCGTCGTCGATGCCCAAGGTGTCGCGGCAATAAAGCACCTGGCAGGCAAACGCTTCGTTGAGCTCCCACAGGCCGATATCGTCGACCTTCAGGCCGTGTTGCTTGAGCAACTTGGGAACCGCCAGCACCGGGCCGATGCCCATTTCTTCCGGAGCCAGGCCGGCTACCGCGATGCCGCGGTACAGGCCCAGCGGCTTGAGGTTGCGCTGCTCGGCCAGACGCGCATCCATCAGCACGCAGGCGCTGGCGCCGTCCGACAGTTGACTGGCGTTACCGGCAGTGATGCAGCCGCCCTCGATCACCGGCTTGAGGTTGATCAGGTCTTCCAGCCGGGTCTGCGGACGGTTGCCTTCATCCTGACGCAGGGTGACTTGCTCCAGGCGCGCCTCGCCTGTGGCTTTGTCGATTACCTGCCGAATGCTGCTGACCGGAACGATTTCGCCGTCGAACAGCCCGGCCTGCTGCGCCGCTGCGGTGCGTTGCTGCGATTGCAGGGCGTAGGCGTCCTGCGCCTCACGACTGATGCCATAGCGTTGAGCAACCAGCTCGGCGGTTTGCAGCATGGGCATGTAGGCGTGGATGGCGTTGCGCTCCACCTGCGGGTCGCGCTCGGCGTAGGCCCATTCCATGTTGCGATTCTGCACCGCGCTGATGTTTTCCTGACCAGCACCGATCGTCGCCGGCATGCCGTCGACGATAATCTGCTTGGCGGCCGTGGCGATGGCCATCAGGCCCGAGGCGCATTGGCGATCCAGGGTCTGCCCGCTGACCGACAACGGCAGGCCCGAGGCCAGTGCCGCCATGCGTGCGAGGTTCAAACCGGCAGTGCCGCTGGTCAGTGCGGTGCCCATGACCAGGTCTTCGATCTCCCCGGCTTCGATACCGGCACGTTCGACCGCCGCACGGATCGCGTGGCTGGCCATGGTCGGTGACTTGATGGTGTTGAACGCGCCCCGGAAAGCCTTGGCGATGGGGGTACGGGCGGTGGAGAGAATGACGGCTTCTTTCATGTTGCAATTCCTTGCGTGACGGGTCGGGGCGGCCAATGTGCAGTGGCCGCCGAAAAGTCAGATGCGTTCGATGCGGGTCTTGCCGCTGGCCACCAGGTGCTCAAGCAGTGCTGCCGGCTGGAACCACATCGCTCCGTATGCGCCGAGTGTCTGGCGGTAATGGCCGATACGTTCCAGCACTTGTGCCAGCCCCAGCCCTTCGGCGTAGTGCAGCGGACCGCCGCGCCAGGCCGGGAAGCCATAGCCGTTGATCCAGACCAGGTCGATGTCGCTGCTGCGCTGGGCGATGCCTTCGTCGAGCAACTGGATGCCTTCGTTGACCAGCATCAACAGACAACGGTCGTGAATTTCCTGATCGCTGATGACGCGGCGCTGGATGCCCAGTTCGCCTGCGATGCGCTCGGCCAAGGCGACCACTTCAGGGTCATCCTTGCGCTCACGGCCTTCGTAGCGGTAATAGCCGCGACTGCTCTTCTGGCCAAAACGGCCCAGGGCGTAAAGCGCATCGGCAAGCTTGCAGTAGCCGGGATCGTGGGCGATGACGTCACGGCGCGACTCGCGCACCAGGAAACTGACATCGATGCCCGCCAGATCGTGCATGGCCATGACCCCCATCGCCATGCCAAGGCCGGTGAGCACACTGTCAATCTGCGCCGGCGTGGCGCCTTCCAGCAGCAGACGGTGCGCTTCGCGGGAATAGGGTTCGAGCATACGGTTGCCGATGAAGCCGAAGCACACCCCGGACACCACCGGGATCTTGCCGATGCGCTTGGCGATTTTCAGCGTGGTGGCCAGGACATCGGCGGCCGTGGCCGTGCCGCGTACCACTTCGAGCAGGCGCATGACGTTGGCCGGACTGAAGAAATGCAGGCCGACGACGTCCTGCGGCCGGCGCGTGACGGCGGCAATGGCGTCGACATCCAGGGTGGAGGTATTGCTGGCGAGGATCGCCCCGACCTTGCACACCTCGTCCAGGGTGCGAAACACCTGCTGCTTGATCGACAAGTTCTCGAACACGGCTTCGATCACCAGGTCCGCGTCGGCGATATCGGCGTAGTCCAGGGTGCCGTGGATCAGCGCCAGACGCTCGTCCATCTGCCCGGCTGCGAGCTTGCCGCGCTGGACACTGGTTTCGTAATTTTTGCGAATCAGCTCAAGGCCACGTGCCAGGGCATCGGCCTTGAGCTCCAGTAGCGTCACCGCCATGCCCGCATTGGCGAAGTTCATGGCAATCCCGCCGCCCATGGTGCCGGCGCCGATCACCGCAACCTGAGTGACAGGACGGATCGGCGTGCCGGCATCCAGACCCGGCAATTTGCCGACTTCACGCTCGGCGAAAAATACATGGCGCAGGGCCTCGGACTCGCTGGAAGCCTCGGCCTCCTTGAACAGCTCGCCCTCCCTGGCAAGGCCCTCGGCCAACGGCAGGTTGCAGGCTGCTTCGATCGCCGTCACCACTCGCTGCGGCGCACTCTGGCCTTTCCAGCGAGCCTGATTGGCGGCGCGATAGTCGGCGAAATAATTCGCCGGCAGGGCTGCGCCCGGGTTCGCTTGTGGCCAGGTCGGGCGAGCCGGCGCCTGCCCGGCAATCAGTTCTGCGGCCAACGCCTTGGCCGTGTCGAGCAAGCTGTCAGCGCTTTGTGCCACGCGATCAAGCAGTCCTAGCGTCAGTGCTCGATTAGCGTTAATCGGCTGGCCGGAGGCAATCATCTCCAGCGCCGCCTCGGCACCGATCAGACGCGGCAAGCGCTGAGTACCACCGGCACCGGGTAGCAAGCCAAGCTTGATTTCCGGCAGGCCAAGCCGAGCCCCGGCTTCAGCCACGCGGTAGCCGCAGGCCAGGGCTAGCTCCAGTCCACCGCCGAACGCCAGACCACCGATGGCGGCGATCAGTGGTTTGTCCAGCTCGGTCAAACGGATCAGCAGGCCTGGCAGGTCTGGCCTGGCGAACGACGCCGGGCTGCCGAACTCGGAAATATCCGCGCCCGCGCTAAACGGCAAACCCTCGCCGTAGAGCACAATCGCTTTCACGCTGGCATCGGCGGCGGCGCGGTCACAGGCCTCCAGCAATTGTTCGCGCAAAGCCTGGCCCAGGGCGTTGACGGGGGCACGGGCGAGGCCGATCAGGGCCAGAGGACCTTCGTTTTGATAATGGATCAGGTCATTCATGGATGTTTTCTCGTTCGGAAAAAGGAGTGGGTGCCGTGGAATAGCTCGATTCCCTCAGCTCAACTCGCTTTCCCGAATCAGCTTCTTGTTGATCTTGCCGACGCTGGTCTTGGGAATTTCCGCGACGAACTTGAACTGCTTGGGGATTGCCCATTTGTTGATGCGGCCACTGGCCACGAACTGTTGCAGGTGGGCTTCGAGCATCTGTTTGTCGACGAACTGCCCCGGCTCACACACCACCAGAGCCATGGGCCGTTCGCCCCATTGCTCATCGGCAATGCCCACCACGGCAACAGAGGTGACCGACACGTGCTCGCTGATCAGGTTCTCCAGGTCCAGCGAACTGATCCACTCGCCACCCGTCTTGATCACGTCCTTGATGCGGTCCTTGATTTCCACCCTGCCTTGCGAATCGATGGAAGCCAGGTCGCCGGTGTGCAGCCAGCCGCCGTGCCACAGTTCTGCACCCTTTTCCGGGGCCTTCAGATAGCCTTGGGTCAGCCATGGCGCGCGGACGACGATTTCGCCCAGGGCTTCGCCGTCATGGGCGACCGCATGGCCGTTGGCATCAATGATGTTCAGGTCGACCATGGGTATTGGCATACCCGTCTTGATGCGAGTGGGTAACTGCGCCGGCATGGACTGTTCAAGTTCCTCGCCCCGCTGGAAGCTCAGGCAAAGCATCGGACAGGTCTCGGACATGCCGTAGCCACTGTGGACCTGAACGCCTTTGGCACTTGCCTGACTGGCGATGCCCAACGTCAACGCACTGCCGCCCAAGAGCATTTTCCAGCCGTCGAACCGGGTCGCCTTGCCTTCCTCACAGTTGAGGACCATTTGCAGGACGGTCGGTACGCAATGAGAAAAGGTGACCTTCTCTTCACGAAAAAGCCGGACCAGGCTATTGGGCTCGTAACGGCCGGGGTACACCTGCTTGATGCCCATCAGGGTCGCGACATAGGGCACGCCCCAGGCATGCACGTGGAACATCGGCGTGATCGGCATGTACACATCATTCGAACGCAGCAATGGCAGGCTTTGGTAAACGCCCAGGGTGCCCACGGCATTCAGGGTATGCAGCACCAGTTGGCGATGACTGAAGTACACCCCTTTCGGCTCGCCAGTAGTGCCGGTGGTATAGAACAGCGTCGCCACCGAGTTTTCATCAAAATCGGCAAAGTCGTAGTGGCTAGCTGCCTGGGACAACAGGCTTTCATACTCACCCAACACAGGAAGCCCGGTCTCGGTTGCGGCATCGTCAGTCAAGCGGATATAGCCTTTGACGGTGCTCAGGCCCTGATGAATCTGCTCGATCATCGGCACGAAATCATCATGCACCAGCACCAGGTCATCCTCGGCGTGGTTCATGGTGTAGAGCACCTGCTCCGGTGACAGGCGAATATTCACCGTGTGCAGCACCGCGCCGATCATTGGCACGGCGAAGAAACATTCCAGGTAGCGATGGCTGTCCCAGTCGAGCATGGCCACCGTGTCCCCGGCCTTGACCCCGGCCGCCGTCAGCGCATTGGCCAGCCGATGGATTCGTTCGATGAGGGTCCTGTAGCTGTATCGAAGCTTGTCGGCGTAGACGATCTCATTGGCAGGTTCGTATCGCACCCCTGACAGCAACAAGCTCTTGATCAACAGCGGGTAGGTGTATGCGCCTTGTGCCGGTGGAATTATTTTTGTCTTCAGCATGGTTGTACCTTCCTGATTCAGAACTGCGCCGCATCCAGCGAGTAGAGGCTGTGGCTACCGGCCTTGACCGAAGTGCTCAGTGAGTGGATACGCGGCAGCAGGCGGGCGAAGTAGAAGCGTGCGGTGCCCAGTTTGCTGGCGTAGAAATCGTCTTCACCTTGCTTGCCCAAAGCCGCTTTGGCCATCAGGGCCCACATGTAGGCATAGGTGGTGTAACCGAATACCTGCAGGTACTCGACCGAGGCCGCGCCGATTTCATTCGGGTTGCCCTGGGCCCGGTCGAGCAGCCACGCCGTCAGTTCGTCAAGGGTGTCCATGGCGGCGTTCAACGGTTGGGTGAACTCGCCAAGCTCTACGCTGGCGTTGGCCGTGAAGTGGCGAACTTCAGCGGCAAACAAACGGTAAAGCGCCCCGCCGCTGCCGACGATCTTGCGCCCGGCCAGGTCCAGGGACTGGATACCATTGGTGCCTTCGTAAATCTGGGTAATGCGCACATCGCGCACCAACTGCTCCTGACCCCACTCACGAATGTAGCCATGGCCGCCGAAAATCATCTGCCCGTGCAGGGTGGTTTCCAGGCCCATGTCGGTGAGAAACGCCTTGGCGATCGGGGTCAGCAAGGCCACCAACTCTTGGGCGCGGGTGCGCGCCGTCGGGTCTTCGCTGTACTTGGCGGTGTCCAGTTGCAGGGCCACGTAGCTGGAGAACGCCCGCCCGCCCTCGTTCAAGGCTTTCATGGTCAACAGCATGCGGCGCACGTCCGGATGCACGATGATCGGGTCGGCGGCCTGATCCTGGTGCTGCGCACCGGTTGGCGCACGGCTCTGCAGACGATCACGGGCATACTCGACGGCGCTCTGGTAGGAGCGTTCGCCCTGCGCCAGGCCCTGGATACCCACGCCCAGGCGTTCGTAGTTCATCATCGTGAACATAGCCGCCAGGCCCTTGTTCGGCGCGTCGACGATCCAGCCCGTCGCCCCGTCAAAGTTCATCACGCAGGTGGCGGATGCCTTGATGCCCATCTTGTGTTCGATGGACCCGCAGGACAGCGAATTTCGCTCGCCCAGCGAACCGTCGTCATTGACCATCACCTTGGGCACCAGGAACAGCGAAATGCCTTTGGGCCCTGCGGGTGCGTCCGGCAGTCGGGCCAGCACCAGGTGGATGATGTTCCCGGTCAGATCGTGTTCGCCACCGGTGATGAAAATCTTGCTGCCACTGACCTTGTAGCTACCGTCGGACTGGGGCTCGGCCCGGGTGCGAATCAGCCCCAGGTCAGTGCCGGCATGGGCCTCGGTCAGGCACATGGAGCCGCTCCAGACCCCGGCATACATATTGGGCAGGTACTTCTTTTTCAGGCCTTCGCAGGCATGCGCATCGAGCGACAGGCAGGCACCGGCGGTCAGCATCGGGTACTGGCCGAACGACAGGTTGGCCGAGGTGACCATTTCCTCGACCTGGGCGCAGATCACCTTGGGCATGCCCATGCCACCGAACTGCGAGTTGCCACCGACACCGACCCAACCGCCGTCGGCGAAGGCTTGATACGCCTCGGCAAAACCCTCCGGGACTTTCACCGCGCCATTGCTCCAGGAGCAACCTTGCTCGTCGCCACTGCGGCGCAGCGGTGCGATGCTGCCAGCACTGATCTTGCCGGCCTCTTCGAGGATGGCGGTAGCCGTTGCTTCGTCGACTGCCTCGGCCAGACCGGGCAGTTGTGCCCAAAGCCTGGACACCTCGAAGACTTCATTGAGTACGAAGCGCATGTCGCGCAAAGGGGCTTTGTAATCAGACATGGTGGGCTTGCTCGGTCAATGTGAGGGCATGAGGCATGCCTGTTTTTTGCGGATGGCCGGTCTCACTGACGGGCAGCAGCGACTCATGCACCACTGGCTCATCCGAGGCCGTACGACGGTTCAGCGAGGGCCCGCGCAACAGGAAGTACGACAGGGCCGGAATCAGGATCAGCGCCCCCAGCATGTTCCACAGGAACATGAAGGTCAGCAGGATGCCCATGTCGGCCTGGAACTTGATCGGCGACCAGACCCAGCACACCACCCCGGCAGCCAGGGTGATGCCCACCAGCCCGACCACCCGACCGGTGAACGACACCGCTTTTCGGTAGGCATCCGCCAGCGACAGACCCTGGCGCTGGTGGTACAGCTGAACGCTGAGCAAATACAGCGCGTAATCCACACCGATCCCGACGCCGAGGGCGATCACCGGCAGGGTCGCGACTTTCACACCGATGCCCATCACCACCATCAAGGCTTCGCAGAGGATCGAGGTCAGCACCAGCGGTAACAGGGCCACCAGCGTGGCGCGCCAGCTACGAAAGGTGATCAGACAGAACAGCGTCACCGCGGCATACACGTAAAACAGCATGGTGCGATTGGCTTCGCGCACCACGATGTTGGTCGCGGCTTCGATGCCGGCACTGCCGGCGGCGAGCAGGAACTGACGATCCTTGGTGCTGTTTTCCTTGGCGAACTTGTCGGCAATCTCCACCACGGCATTCAGCGTCTCAGCCTTGTGGTCAGTGAGAAAGGCAATCACCGGCATCAGCGAGCAGTCGTTGTTGAACAACTCAGGCGAGTTGACCGAGGCTTGTTGCGCGGCATAGTTCAGCACGTCCTGGTTGCGCTGGATGCTGTTGAGCTTTGGATTGCCTTCATAGGTGCCGGCCGTGATCTGGCGCACCGCGTTGACCAGCGAAGACGTGGCCTGCACGCCCGGATACTGTTGCAGCTCCCAGGCCAGACGGTCGGCGAGGACCAGGGTCTGGTAGTTCAGGCAGCCTTCCGGCGCGGTCTTGATCATCACCGCGAACATATCGCTGGACAGTGCGTAGTGGCTGGTGATGTAGGCGTTGTCGCGGTTATAGCGCGAATCGGCACGCAACTCCGGCGCTCCGCTGTCGAGGTCGCCGATTTTCAGTTGCAGGCTGATCATGAAGCCGCCGATGCCCATCAGCGTGGCCACCAATACCGCCCCCGTGGCCCACTTGCGCGTGGTGAAGCGATCGAGCGCGTCCCACAGTTTGCCGAAGCCTTTATGCTTTTCTGCACGAGTGTCGATTTTCAGCGCACGCTCGGCGGCCTTGGCGCCGACACCGATGTAAGACAGCGCCACCGGCATCAGCAGCAACGAGGTAAAAATCAGTACCGCGACACCGATACTGGCGGTGATCGCCAGATCCTGGATCACCGGGATATCGATCAGCATCAGCACGGCGAAACCCACGGCGTCGGCCAGCAGCGCGGTGACACCGGCAATGAACAGGCGGCGAAAGGTGTAGCGCGCGGCGATCAGTTTGTGGGTGCCACGGGCGATGTCCTGCATGATCCCGTTCATCTTCTGTGCGGCGTGGGACACGCCGATGGCGAAGATCAGGAACGGCACCAGCACCGAGTACGGATCGATGGCATAACCCAGCCAGGCGACGATGCCCAGTTGCCAGACCACCGCGATCAGCGAACAGCCAACCACCAGCAGGGTGCTGCGCACGCAACGGGTGTAGGCATAGATAATCACCAGTGAAGTGACGACCGCCAGACCGAAGAACATCATCACCTGGATCAGGCCGTCGATCAGGTCACCCATGAGTTTGGCGAAGCCGATCACCCGCACCTTGTACTGGCCCGTACCCTCTGCCCCGGCCTTGCGCGCGGCGCTGTCGCCAGAGAACTCGATCTTGTCGCGCAACTGCTCTTCGAGTAACCGCGAGAACTGGTGGTAGTTGATGCTCTGGCCAGTGGCCGAGGCCTTGTCCAGCAATGGCACGATCAGCATGCTCGACTTGTAGTCGCTGGCCACCAGGCTGCCGACGATGCCGGCGCGGGAAATGTTCTGGCGCAACTGCTCGATTTGCTCGGGCTTGCCCTGGTAGGCATCGGGCATCACCGGGCCGCCCTGGAAGCCTTCCTGAGTGACTTCAGTCCAGCGCACCCCAGGACTCCATAGCGACTTCATCCAGGAGCGGTCGACGCCTTCGGTGAGGAACAACTGGTCGTTGACCTGCTTGAGTACGTCCAGGTAACCGGGGTCGAAAATATCGCCCTGGGTGTTTTCGACCACCACCCGCACCGAGTTGCCCAGGCCGCGCAGTGACTGGCGGTTCTCCAGGAAATTCTGGATGTACGGCTGGCTCTGCGGAATCATCTTCTCGAAGCTGGGCCGCAGTTCCAGACGGGTCAGCGCCATGTAGCCCAGCACCACGGTGGCCAGTGCCATCAGCAGCATGAACAGCGGGCGGAAGTTGAACACCAGCCGCTCCAACCGGTTGCCAGAGCACCGATCGAAGTCACGCAGCTCGCGGATCACCGGCATGGCGTCTTGTTTGATATTGCCCATGTCTGGGTTCTCGCTCTTAGGGTTCGAGGGCTGGGTCGACGGACAACGTCCGCGCACCACGGCTGCCGGCCAGCACCAAGGCGCCAGCGGCGGACTGGGTGGCGCCGGCTATCGGCGTCGGCGTCGGCGTCGGCGCCGGTTGCTGCACCAGATGCAGTTGCGCGCCAGTGCCCTGGCTGACCAGCAACTGCCCGCCCTGGGTGAACAGGCGGTAATGGCCACGGGCATCGATCAGGCCGGCGGTGATGCTGACGTGCAGGCCGGTGTCCAGCGCGGTCCAGCTCTGGCCACCGTCGGTGCTGCGCAGCACATTGCCGCGCAAGCCGAAGACCAACACTTCCCCGGGCTTGCCGAGCACGCCGAAGAAGCTGCCCTGATAGGGCGTCGGAACGGCGGCGAAGCGTTGGCTGTTGTCATCCCATTTGAGCAACAGGCCTTGCTCGCCGGCGATGTACACACTGTCACCGGTGGAGGCGATGGCGTTGAGGTGGAAACCCTGGGGGTTGTCGGTGCGATCCTGAAACGGCATCCAGCTCTGGCCACCGTCGTCGGTGCGCAGGATCAGGTTGAACACCCCGACCACATAGCCGGTCTTGTCGTTGGCGAACCAGACGTCGAGCAGCGGTTTGTCCGCGCCCTGCTCGACCAGGCGCTGACCCTCGGCGACCAGCAGTGGCCACTGCTCGTTGGCCGGCTCGGCACTGGCCAGCGCTTCATAATGCTTGACCAGCAAGGCGCCGATCTGACGACCGTCGAGCTGCTTGCGCCAGGTGGTGCCGGCATCGCTGCTATGCAGCACGACACCGTCGTTACCGACCGCCCAGCCCTGTTTGGCAGAAGGAAAAAACACCGCGGTCAGATCGCTGCTGACCGGGACGCCAGCCTGCAGCCAGTGCTTGCCAGCGTCATCGGAATAAAGAATATGGCCACGCTGGCCAACGGTGACCAGGCGCTCACCGGCGCGAGCGATGCCGATCAAGGGGCTACGCACGGCCAAAGGACTCGGCTTGGCGGGCAGATCCAGCACATCAACATAACCGGCCGCCTGAGCAACACCCTGCAATAGCGCCAGCATCGAACACAGCAGTACCAGTACGAAATTTTTCAAGGAACCCATACCGCACCTTCCAGGAAAACGGCACCGCACAGCACACGAGGTGCAGTCCGGCGCCGGAGTCGGTAACCGGGGGAACTCTACCGATCACCCCGGACTTCTGTCGCCTGACGCTTAGCGGATGCCGGACGCTGCCAGCGCATCCGGAGCCCACTGCGCCTTTGAGAGAGACTCGATGTACTTGATGCCGCCGTACGCGCCCGTGATGCCGTTGATGTTGTAGGAGCCGCCCACCAGGTCGTAGATCATGAAAGGCGAGACATCGGGGATGTTTTTGTCGTAACTCTGGCTGAGGAAGGCGAAGGAGCCACGGTAGAGCTTGCCGCTGGAGTCATACTGGTCAGAAGCCAAAGCGATCCAGCTGTCTTCATCCAGGTACATGCGGCGCTTCTGGTAGATGTGCCGCGCGCCGGATTTGAGCGTGCCTTCCACCACCCAGACGCGGTGTTTCTCCCAGCGCACAAAGTCAGACGCGATGTGGTTGGGGGTCGTCAGTTGCTTGGCGTCCACAGCGTAAGTCAGCTTGTAGGTGTTGTAGGGCACGACCATTTCCTGCTTGCCCACCAGCTTCCAGTCGAAGCGGTCCAACGCACCGTTGAACACGAACACGTCGTCGTAAGTACCGGCACCGCCCGTACCAGGGTTAGGCGTGTCATAGGCCAGGTCCGGCGCCAGCTTCACTCGACGCTGGCCAGGCAGGTACTGCCAGCTGCGGCGTGGCTGCTCCAATGGGTTGGCCGTGTCCTTGAGCATGATTGCCTCTCCCGCGCGGCGCGCGGGACCGGTGTAATACAGCTTCATCTGAAAGAACACGTCAGTGCTCTTGAACGGCTTCGACATGTCGTCGTAGATCGGATAGTTCGAGAACGACAGCGCCGTGGTGGACAGTGTCGGTACACCCGCCGAGTCAACGTTCCAGGAGTCATATTTGACATTTCGATTGCCCCCTACGCGCAGCAGGTGGTTCCACATGGCTTCACTGCCCGAGGTCGGGATCGGGAACGGCACGCCGGGCAGCAGGTTATCGATGGACAGACCGCCATTGATGGACTGGGTACCGGTGGCATTTTTCACGCTGTTGTCCAGCACCGCCTGAGGCAGGGCGACAGTGCGATGGGTCGGATACACATTGATGTGGTAAGTGGGATAGCGCCTGGCAAGCTCTGCCGTGGTGGCCGTCAACTGACTCTTGTACTGTTCAACGTTCTTGCCATCGATGACCAACAGCGGCTTCTCGTCGGCAAACGGGTCCGGACGCATGCCGTCGCCCGCCTTGAAGCCGGCTGGCGGGGTGGTCAGACCGCCTTTGTAGGCTGGAATCGAACCATCGGCATTAGCTGCCATCTCGGCGCCCACATTGGTCAGGCTGGTGCCCAACCTGGCTGCTTCCTGAGCCGATACAGCCGCTTGGGCCTGACCGGCAATGACAGCCGCCAGGGAAGCTGCCAACACGCTATTTAGCAATTTCATCTGAATTCTCTCCACTTGTTTTTGTGATCTGAGCGTCAATCAGAAGGTGGTTTTGAACGAGGCCGTGAGCATCCCGCGATCCTTGAGCAGCGGCGCCAGGCCGGCCTGCGAAGTGATCTGGCCGGGAATGCAGCGGTACTGCCCACTACTGCCGGGGGTGTTGTTATCGAGCCCGGTTTCACAGGTATTGAAAGGACCAAAAGAATCCACGTACTTCAGGTCGAATTTGTACTTTTGATAGACGTCCGCGGCGATGCCTACGGAGTAGCTGCCGGCGTTCTCGCTGCCACCCAACTGGACAGCCGAGTTGCCCTTGAGGCCGACGTTGTAGGAAACGGGCATGGACATATCCACACCCGGGAACACCTGGAACCAGGTCGGGGTGAAGTTGGTCGCGATGGAGTAGGCATTGGTGTCGACTTTGTCGACGCCCTGGTAACTGGAGTTGCCCTTGAAGGACTGCTGGCCCTTGTCGACGCTGACCAGATGGGTCATGGCACCTTCTACCGCCAACGAAGACGAGTCCCACAACGGGGTATTGCCAAAGCTCACTAGACCGTTGAGTACCACGTGGAAAGTCTTGCCACGGGCCGTTCCGGTGTCACCTCTGCCCGGCACGGCACCGATAAGGTTGTCGCCGTTGACCAGACCCTGCGCAGCCTGTGCACTCAAGGTCGGGTTGATGGTAGTGAAATTGCTCAGCAGCGGCATGTTCTCGCGATAGTTCACATCAAGCCCGACGCTGACCGGACCCACATTTTTCGACAGGCTGATGCCGTAGATGTCGATGTCATCGGCATAAGCGGCCAGGTATTCGGCACCCGCGAGCCCCGGCAGACCTGGCTGTTGCAGGTTGGGCGCATTGACCAGCACCACTGGCATCGGGTCCGAGGTGTTGCGGTAGTAGAAGCCCAAGGTGCCGTCAAGCCACTCCGGACTCCACTTGGCCATCAGCCCGAAGTCGCCGGAGTTGTTTGGCTTGACGTCATGCCCGCGCGGCGTACCAAAAAAAGCACCGGCCCCGCCCAGCGCCGTCGGCACTGGCAGCCAGAACACCTCCCCGCCTTCGCCGAACATGTCATAGCCGCCCATGTAGGTCCCACCTTCAGGCAGACGGGTGTTGCGGAACTCCAGAAAGTACTGCGCGCCCAAGGTCAGCTCCGGATTGACCGTGAAAGACATGGAAAGCTGGTTGCGCGGGAGGAACAGTTCCTTGGTTTCGGTGCCCGGCACGTTGTACAACTTGGCCAGGTCCAGGGCCGACTGACCATAGTTGATACCGTTGGCCGCATTGAACAGGGTCTCGCCCCAGAACATGTTGTGCCTGCCGAGCTTGCTGCTGAACATCGACTCCTCGCCGACTTCGGTGCTGTAGAACACAAAGGCATCAAGGATCTCACCGGAGGGACCGTTGTAATAACGGTCGCTGTAGTTGCTCAGCCCATGCTTGCGTGCAACGTGGCCGTTCAGCGAGTCGCCAGGCTGAATAGAGCCGGACTGACGAGCCGCTACCAGGTTACCCGCATTGCCGGCCTGCCCTGGAAAAGGGTTGGAGTTGGAACCGACATCGTCATAGGCATGGTCATACCAGCTCGCGGCGCTGACACGAAAACCCATCTTGCGCTGGTAAACCACATCGAGCTCGGTCAGCAGATCGACCCGCTGGGTCACAGCACTGCCGACACTGAAGTTTTTGTCACCGTCGTTATAGTTGGCGGCGTTGGCAATCTTCGAATTCTGACCTTGCACCCGTTGACCGTAACTGGCCTTGAGGGTGTTATCGAAGCGCACGGTCCAATCTTCACTGGCATTGCTCAGTTCAAAGGCATGGGCAGCCGGCATGGAGGCGAGCAGCAGGGCGTTAGCCAGCAGACTGCGACGCAAAGGGCTATGCCCTGTCGTGGTGTGCATTACGTTGTCTCCGTTTTTTGTTGTTTTTGTTTTTTGGCTCTAACAACGGCTCACATCAGGTCCGGCAGTGATGCGAGCTTCTTCAGGCGGTTCTGTTCAGGCGTTTGCGTCTAGCGATCCAGCGTGCGAATAAAGTCTTCTGCCTGCGGCCACTCGCCGTAGCCGGAGGCTGGATTGAGGTGGCCTACGGCGCCGAGGTTGACCAGTTCGCTGCCCCACTGACGGGCCATTTGGGTCACCGACTCCAGGCTCGCAAGGTGATCGTTGGTACTGGCCGCGACAATCGTCGGGAACGGCAGCGGCCCTTTTGGCAGCGGGTCCCAGCCATTGGCCCGCAGGCTCTCAGCGGTCGGATAACCGATTGGCCATTTGGCCTCGAGGTCCGGTGGTGCGGCCAGCAAAGCGCCCTTGATCGGGCGGTCATGACAGGCGGCCCAGTGCACCACCATCAGCACACCGGCACTGTGGGCCACCAGGATCACCGGACCGGAAATCTGCTCCAGCTCGCGCTGGATCGCATCCACTCGTGCCGCCAGACTGAGCTTGTTGTCTTCCAGAGGTGGTACTGAGCGGACCTTGTCCAACCTGGCTTCCAGCAGCGTTTGCCAATGCGCTGGCACGTGATCGCGCAAGCCCGGAACTATCAAAATCGTGGTGTCATTCATCGCGCTATTCACCCTTGAACAATCCATCGAGCGGGTCCGCGAATGTTTCGAACCCTGCCAGCAGCACAGTAGGATTCGCCTTGTCGGAGCGGGTTACATTTAGCGTCAGCCACTTCCCTTTTGATGACAGCGTCCGTGAGTCGGCCCGGTTGGATTTACCGCACCCGGCGCTTTTCATTTCACGATCAAGTCTCTATAACTGGCAGGTAACTGCGACAGCGAGATCTCATTTGTCACAACGTGGAATGTATGCACGCCATGCCCGTACAAGCACGAACCGCCGTACTGACCAACTACCTGGATGTGGCTCACCATCTACGGCTGAACGCGATCACGCTGTTAGCCGAGGTGGGTTTGAGTCCCGCACTTCTGAGCGATCCGAGCCAACGCATCCCGGCCACCGCCAGCATCATCCTGCTGGAGAAGTCGGCGCGCCTGAGTGGTTGTGAAACCCTCGGCCTGCGTATGGCCGAGCTGCGTCAACTCGCGGACTTTGGTGAAGTGAGCCTGCTGCTCAGTCACCAGAACACGCTTCGCGATGCGCTGAATGTGATCGTGCATTACCGTCAGCAGATCAATGAGTCACTGGCGATTTTCGTAGAGGAAAGCGGCAGTACGGTGATCATTCGCGAAGAACTGGTTACCGACATGGGCACGAACAACCGCCAATCCATCGAACTGGCCATCGCCGTGATGCACCGCTTTTGCGCCGCCATGCTCGGCGCGCACTGGCACCCGATCAATGTCTGTTTCTCCCACGACGCTCCGGCAGATCTCTCCGTGCATCGACGGATCTTCGGTTGCAAGGTGGAGTTCGGCTGCGAGTTCAACGGCATCGTTTGTCCCGCCACCAACCTCGACACCGCCAATCCTCTGGCCAATGCGGCCATGGCCCGACATGCGCAGCGCTACATGGATTCGCTGCTGGGCAAAAACGACCATTCCGTGGCGTTTGAGGTGCGCAAATCCATTTACCTGTTGCTCCCCATGGGTCGCGCGACCATTGCGCAGATTGCTCAGAGCCAGGGCATGAACGTGCGCACCCTGCAGCGCCGCCTGGACGAAGAAGGGGCCAGTTTCAGCGAGTTGATCAATAGCGTGCGCCGCGACCTGGTGATTCGCTACCTGGAGAACCCCGGGTACTCGCTGGGGCGGATCGCCGACATGCTTGGCTACTCCATGCCCAACTCATTCACTCGCTGGTTCGTTTCCCAGTTCAACATGCCGCCAGCCGCCTGGCGCAGCGAACACAATATCGTGCCGCGCAAAGACAGTTGATACGCCCCGCAGCAAAAAAACGGTCATCTGCTGAAACAGACGACCGCAAAAGGAGCACATCCGGGGTACGACACTTGACTCACGCTCGCGCTGTCCAGTGAGTCGCGCAGTCCTCGATAGCGCGTCTGTTTACAAACCCCAGCGCATCAGTAACAGCACCAGAACAATCAGGAAGACTGTCTCCCCCACCATCAGCAGAATGGGCTTGATACCCACCGCGGCAAGCTCCTTGAGCTGGGTCTTCATGCCCAGGGCGCTGATGGCGATGACCAGGCACCAGCGCGATAGTTCGTTGGTGAACCCCTGCACTGCCGGGACGACCCAGCCAGTACTGTTGACGCACGCGAGAATCAGAAAGCCCACCGCGAACCAGGGTAACAACGGCGGTCGTTTACCCGTCGGGTCGACGCCCTGCGTGCGGGAAATCATCGCCGCGCAAACGATCACCGGCAAGAGCATGGCCACTCGCATCAACTTGACCACAGTGGCGGTATCGCCAGTCTCGGTAGACATGCTGTAGCCGGCACCCACCACCTGGGCAACATCGTGAATGGTGGCGCCGAGGAACACCCCGGCCAACTGGGGATTCAGCTCGAGCCAGTTGGCGATCATCGGGTAGACGATCATGGCCAGGGTCGACAGTGCCGACACGCCAATCACAGTGAACAGCGTGGCGCGCTCTTTCTGCGGATGGCTGGGAAAAGACGCCGCCAGCGCGAGCGCCGCGGAGGCACCGCAAATGGCCGTAGCGCCACCGGTGAGCATGCCGAACAGACGCTGGAACCCCATGGCCTTGGCCGCCACCATCGAGACGAGGATGGTCACCACGACCGAGATCACCACCAGGGCCGCCGGTTTCCAGCCCAGCGCGGCGATCTGTTCGAGGGTGATACGCATACCCAGCAACGCTACGCCGATGCGTAGCACGGTTCGTGAGGTGAACTCGATACCGGCCTTGCACTTGCCATCGCTGGCGAGAAAATTCAGTGCCATACCGAGCAGCAGCGCGAACAGCATGACCGGCGCACCATAGTGCTCGGATAGAAAACTCGCCGCTGCAGCAACAATCAGGCTGACGATAAAACCGGGAACCCGTTCTTGTACGCGGCCATGGACATAGGCCAGAGCAATGGCACTCATAACGCGGTCTCCCTGGAAGTGATGACAATGAACACCTGGCCGTCGACCACCTCGACCGGGTAGTTGCCGACCTTCACGCTGTTTGAATTGAGCAGGTAGCCGCTCGCCAGGTCGAAGCGCAGGCCATGGGCACAGCACTGGATCACCCGGCCCTCAAGTCGGCCACCACACAGTGAAGCCCCCTGATGCGGACAGCTGTCGTCGATGGCGTAGAGCTGGCCGGCGACATTGAACAATGCCAGGCTGCTGCCCGCCGGCTCGAACAGCGTGCGCATGCCAAGTGCCGGGACCTTCTCGGGCGGCACCGCAATGCGCCGGCTCATGCCGATTGACTCCCGGTCACGTCCTGCGCAAGGGCTTGGTGCATGGCCTGCAACAGCACCTCGGCCGGCTGCGCACCGGACACCACCTGGCGCCGGTTGAAGATGAAATAAGGCACCCCCCGGGCGCCCATCCCGTCATCATCGAAGGGGCAGTGAGCACCCAGCAGACAGTCGGCCAGGGCCGCGCGCGGATAGCCACAGGACTCGGCGATCGCCAACAGGGTGGCACTGTCTGCGAGATCCTTGCCACGATGAAAATAGGCGGCGAACAGCTGCTCCAGCAAGGCGTCGCGCTGCGCCACACTCCCCAGTTCAGTGGCGCACTCAAACAGCCGATGAGCATCGGCAGTATTGGGCATCGTCTTGATGCTACTGAAGTCGATGCTCAAGCCTACGGCGGCTGCGGCCTGCCGGACTTGCGCCTGGCGCGCTCGCACGGCCTCGGCGCTGCCCAGACGCTTTTGGTAGAACTCGACAAAAGGCACACCCTGCGCCGGCAGGTGTGGCAGCAACTGCACGCCATGCCAGACCAGCTCCAACTCGATCTCCGGGTGGCTGGCGCGCAACTTCGTGAGTGCGCGATTGAGCTGACGCTTGCCAATCAGGCACCAGGGGCAAATGAAGTCGAAGAACGCATCAACACGCAATACCCTCGTCACGGTGACACCTCCATCACCGCTTTAGCGGGCGCTTGATCGACCGCCTCACCCTGCACACGGGACATGTCATCGAGATAGTGACAGCGGATATAGAAGAACACCGCCGCTGCCGCAATGCTCATCAGCGGTACCAGCTGGAAGGCCCCGTGCAGGCCGATAAGATCGGACACCCTGCCGGTGACGAAAGGCCCCGGGGCCAGGCCGAGCATATTATTGACCAGGGTCAGGGTGGCAAAAGCGGTGCCGTGCACCTTGTAGTGGGTCAGGTTCGCAATCGTGGCAATGGTCGGGCCGTTGACGCCAGTCACCAATAGCATGGCCAGGCCGATCAGCCCCAACTGCACAGGACCGGTCGACTGAACCAACGCCAGCGACATCAGCAGGCAACTGCCCAGGCAGAACACCATGGACATCTCGATCTTGCGCAATGGAGATTGACGGCACAGGCGATCACTGAGCATGCCGCAGAGAATCGCCCCGGCGCCGCAGCACAGCACCATGACGCCTGCCACAACCCCGGCCTTGCCCTCGCCCATCCCGTAATAGCGGTTGAAAAAGCTCGGCATCCACACAATCATGCTACCGGCAACGAACGTCTGCAGGCCGCTGGCGACATAAGCGGCGATCACCGAACGCGTGCCGTACAAGGTGCGCAGCGGACGCTTGACCGCCGTTTTGGCATTGCTCCCGACCGTGGCTAGGCGCTGCGGGGCAATACGCGCCTCCTTGACGATGATCGGGTAAAGCGCCGCCAGCAGCAGGCCAAACAGCGCCATGCTGGCGAACGACCAACGCCAGCCCAGCTTGACCGCAATCGCCCCGCCGATGGAGATACCCAACACCGAGCCGAACATGGCGCCCGCCATGAAGGCACTGGCGAGGGTCGCACGCATGCTTTTGGGAAACACCGACACCACCACGGCGATGCCGACGCTACCGTAGGCCGCCTCGCCGACGCCCACCATGAAGCGCGCAAACAACATTTCCGGGTAGTTCTGTGCCAGGGCGCAGCCCAGGGTGGCCAGGCTCCACAGCATGGCCATCAGCGCCAGGCTCTTGACCCGGCCAAAGCGGTCGGCCAGCAGCGACAGGGGAATGGTCAGTAGGCCCACCATCAGCGCGACAATGCCGCTCAGCAGACCGAGTTGGCCGTCGCTCAGCGTCCACTCGTTCTTGAGAATCGGGAACACGGCATTGAGTACCTGCCGTGACATGTAATCGGAAATCAACAAGCCAAAGGTCAGCACAAACACAATCCAGGCGTACCGTCGCGGAATGCCAATCGAAGTATCCATTTCATCGGCCACAGTACTGTGATGAAACGCCATGCTGCCTCCTCGGTGTCTAGCACCCGTTTTGTTATTGTTTTTGGTCTTGCTCACGCGTTCAGGTGGGCAGGGGCAGAACGCCATTGGCTTCCTGCCCCGCCATCTGGATTACCCGCGCTGTGGTACGCCCTTCTGACTCGGCTTGCGGTTCGGTGCCATGCCGTTGGCCAACAGGGTTTCTTCAACAGTCTTGTACTGCACTCCGATACGGTAGATGTCGCGCGCCTCTTTACCGGTGGCGATTTCACGCCCCAGCTCGTGAGCGATACGCACCGTCTGCTTGACCTGCTCTACGGAAGAGAAGCGCTTGCCGTGTTGATCGATAATGGTGTCTTCATTACCGAGTCGTGGGTGCAAGCCCATGGCCAGGGCAATGGTGTTAAGTGGCAGGACGTTCTTGAGCAGCGACTCGGCAGTCAAGGTACAACGATCCGGTACGCGATTGATGAAGTTCATCAGGTTCATCGGGTTCGGGCCGTCGAATCCACCGCCAATGCCGATCCAGGTCAGGTTCAAAGGGCCCTTGTAGACGCCCTTGCGCACCAGGCGCTCGAGGGTTTCGTAGGCATGAATGCCGGTCAGCTGGAAGTGCGGCTGGATATTGCTGGCTTGCAGGCGCTTGAGGTGTTCGGCGACCCAGGCAGGGCCTGCCGGTACGGTCATTTCGCTATACGCGGCATTGGTCACCGGATCAAGCAGGGAGGTGCCTTCAATGCCTTGCGGGAACAGCAGCTCCGCGATATTCATCTGAATGGTGTTGATGGCGATGGTGACCTGATCCGGCTTCGGCGTCAGTTCCGCCAGCATGTGCCGGGTATCATCTGAGAGCCAAAGGGCTTCCGCGCCTTCGCCTTCAGGGGCAAAGGAAATCGAGCCGCCGACCTGGATGATCATGTCCGGTACGGCTTCACGCACACCGGCGATCAACTCGTTGAACTTGGACAGGCGCTTGGAGCCTTTACCGTCCAGTTCGCGCACATGCAAGTGCAGCACAGTGGCGCCTGCTTCATAGCAGTCAACAGCCGCCTGCACGTGCTCGTCCATGGTCATCGGAATGTCTTCAGGGAAGTCTCCCGGCATCCACTGTGGGGCGTAAGGGGCGACAGTAATCACCACTTTTTCCATGTTTTCCGGGTGCAGGGAATCGTCGAAAAACTGCATGCTTATCTCCTGTTTTTATTGTTGCCCGCCCGACGGGCTGTACAGAGCGGGCGCTGGCACGGGTGTCGGTGAGGTTGCTCAGTAGGTCTTTTCGCCAATGATCCCGGCACGCTCCATCTTGCGATGGCAGGGTGGGTAATCCATCACGGCGTAGTGCTGTGTGCTGCGGTTGTCCCAGATGGCGATGCTGTTAGGCTTCCAGCGCCAGCGCACCTGATACTCCGGAATGTGGGCCTGGCTGGTCAGGTGACGCAGTAGCTCGGACGAGCCCTGGGTGAAATCCTGGCCGACACGCACACGTTCGGCCGTGTGGAAGTTGGTGAAGTGAGTCGTGAAGGAATTGACGAACAGCACCTTCTCGCCAGTCTCTGGATGAGTGCGCACCACGGGGTGCTCAGCGTCCGGGTACTGGGCCTTGAGCGCCAGGCGCCGTTCGATCGGCATCGCCGCACCGAAGGTCGCCTCGATACTATGACGGGCACGAAGGCCTTCGATCTTCGCTTTTATCTCGTCTGGCAGATGCTTGTAAGCCTCCACCATGTTGGCCCACATGGTGTCACCACCGACTGGCGGGCACTCCAGGCAACGCAGCACGCTGCCCAGCGGCGGCGCCTCGCGCCAGGTGGCGTCGGTGTGCCAGGAGTTCTCGTAACGGTCGATCGGGCTGTCCGGATTCTTGTAGACCTGCACCAGGCCAGGATAATCCGGGTGGCTGCCGATGACCGGGTGATCCTCCAGTTCGCCGAAGCGTTGGGCAAAGGCCACATGCTCGGCGCGACTGATGTCCTGGTCGCGCAAAAACAGTACGCGATGCTCGAGCAACTGGACGCGGATCTCGGCGAACAGACCGTCGTCATGGACGGCATCGGCAAGGTTGACGCCCGTCAGCTCTGCGCCAATGCTGCAGGTTAGTTGTTCGACTTGCATGGCGGCAGACCTCCTCAGATGACGAAAATCGATGAGCCAGTGGTCTTGCGCGACTCCAGATCACGGTGAGCCTGCACGGCGTCCTGCAAGCAGTAATGCTGGTTGATCCCGATCTTGATCTTGCCGCTCCCGACCAGGCCGAACAGCTCACCGGCCAGGTCAGCCTTTTCTGCCGGGTCGGCGATGTAATCTGCCAGTGCCGGACGCGTCATGAACAGCGAGCCTTTCATCGCCAGTTGCGCTGGACTAAACGGCGGAATCGGACCGGATGCCGTGCCGACGCAGACCATCAGGCCACGACGTTTGAGAGAGTCCAGCGAGCCTTCGAACGTGCTTTTGCCAACACTATCGAACACCACATTGACGCCGACACCGCTGGTCAATTCACGCACGCGCTTGGCCACATCTTCGTGGCTGTAATTGATCACATGATCGCAACCATGAGCACGGGCGAGTTCAGCCTTGGCCTCGCTGGACACGGTGCCGATTACGTTCAGGCCCTGTAGCTTGGCCCATTGCGAGACAATCAGGCCGACACCACCGGCGGCAGCGTGCAGCAGGATGCTGTCGCCGGCCTTGAAGTCATAGATGCGACGCATCAGGTACGCCGAGGTAAGCCCCCGCATGGTCATGGCCGCTGCGGTCTCAAACGAAATATCTTCCGGCAGCTTTATCAACGGCGCGGCCGGGATCAGGCGCTCGGTGCTGTAGGCGCCGAGGGTGTTGGTAAAGCCGGTATAGGTGACCCGATCGCCGACCACCACATTGCTCACGCCCTCGCCCACTGCCTCCACCACACCGGCGGCTTCAACGCCGATGCCATTGGGCATCGGGATCGGGTAAGTGCCATTGCGAAAATAGGTGTCGGCATAGTTGAGGCCGACCGCTACGTGGCGAAGTCGAACCTCACCAGGACCTGGGTCGCCGACCTCTACCTCTTCAAAGCGAAGAACCTCGGGACCACCGGTTTCGTAAAATCGTACGACTTGGGCCATGCTTTTTTTCTCCAATCAGCGTTCTGGGTGCACTACGGCGATGACGTTGAGTGGAATGTAAGCTGCAGGCCTTTTGAGCGCGTCTCATCAGACGACACCGTCGGCACATTTCATGACAAACGGCGTCGTTGGGCACCTTCCTCCCCCGGTGACGTCCCTATCTGCATATTTGACTCAGGCGTGACGCTCGATAGCGGCGGCTTCACCGACTGGAGGCTGGCCCGACCACCCACATGTACGCATGCCGCATCAGAACAGGTCGTCGTTCTCATCCAGGGGTGATGATTGACGCGCGCATTCTCGTAGCCAGTTCATGAAAACCAGCAATCGCTTGGGGATAGTGCCGAGCGACGGGTGAACCAGATAGTAATCGTAGTGGCCTGAGCGGCTGAATTCAGCGAGCGGCAGAACGAGCTCGCCGCGATCAACTCGCTTCTGCACAAGCTGTTGGCGGCCAATTGCAATGCCGGCGTGGTTCATGGCTGCGGTCACACATAAATCAGAACGATCGAAGGTCAAGCTACGTTTGGGAAGTGCCGTGAGCAGGTTGTGTTGCTCTGCCCAAAGCGTCCACTCGGCATCATAGGCCGCATGATCCCAGGCCAGGGAGTCATGCAAGGTTGTGCAGTTCCTTAAGTTATCCGGATTCTCCTCCAGGCGATGGCGTCGCGCATACTCGGGACTGCACACCGGGGCCAGTCGCTCGCGCATCAACCGATGGCTCGTCAGCCCGGGAAACTCGCCATTGGCATAGTACAGGGCCAAGTCGATTTTACGGGTTCGAAAGTCGACATTGTCATTGCCTACCCGCAGGTCCAAAGACACCAAGGGATATCGCTCGATAAAGTCCGCCAGCCTTGGAACCAGCCAGCATTGGGCAATGGAAGGCCTGACATAGAGCGCGATCGAGCCGGCAATTTCCGCCTGTGACGATTGCTCGAGCGCCTCGGACAATTCTCCCATCGCATTCTGGAGTATATCGAAGATACGTTCGCCCTCGTCCGTCAGGCTGACCTGCCGGGTCAGGCGCTGGAACAGCTTCATGGATAAGGCGGTTTCCAGCCGACTTATACGGTGGCTCACGGCGCTTGCGGTCAAACACAGCTCCTCTGCTGCACGGGCGAAGCTCAGATGACGAGCGGCAACCAAAAAGGTGTGAAGGTTCGCGAACTGGCTGCTGTTGAGCCTGGAACTGATACGCGGAGGAAGGTTGAGCACGACAGTTTTCCCTCAAACCCAAAAGCCGCCTTGCGTTGTACGCATTTCCAGCGGGTAAACGTAAAGAATGTGGCAAGACGTTCATCTTGCCACATTCGGTTTACGCTTAAATCAGCGAGAACTCTGTCGAGTCCAGGCAATTCGGGTCCATCCAGGCCCGATTAACCTTTGGCGAGCAATTCACGGCCCTTGGCCAAATAAGCTTCCATCTCGTCGCAAGGCACCATATTGCCGCCCGTTGCCCACACCAGATGGGTGGCTTGCATCATGGCCTGGCTGTCCAGGCGCGCGCGCGCCAAGTAGCCCTGCTGGTCGGCCAGGACTCTGGCAATGCCGGGCACGCCGGCGAGCGCGGATGGCTCGAGGCGCACACCTTCGCTGCGCTCCATCAGTGCCAGCAAACTGTACATTTCCTCGTCGCTGACCGTGTAGAAACCATCAAGCAAGCGCTGCATGGCCTTGCCGACAAAACCTGAAGCGCGTCCGACGGCGAGGCCGTCAGCAGCCGTCACGTTGTCAATGCCGAAGTCTTGCACGCTCACTTCGTCGTGCAGGCCGGTGTAGACGCCCAGCATCATGCACGGCGAGTGTGTGGGCTCGGCGAAGATGCAATGGACAGCATCGCCGAAGGCTAGCTTCAGGCCGAAGGCCACGCCGCCAGGCGCGCCACCCACCCCACAGGGCAGATAAACAAACAATGGATGTTGCGCATCCACAGTGATGTCAGCCACTGCCAATTGCTTTTTCAGGCGCTCGGCAGCCACCGAGTAGCCGAGGAACAAGTTGACCGAGTTTTCATCGTCCACAAAATGGCAGGCTGGATCGGACTCCGCTTGTTGGCGGCCTTGCGCAACGGCCACGCTGTAATCGGAGGAATACTCAATAACGGTAACGCCGTGTGAGCGTAACTTGTCTTTCTTCCATTGCCGCGCATCCGCCGACATATGCACGGTCACCTGGAAACCCAATGCCGCCCCCATGATACCGATGGACATTCCAAGGTTGCCGGTCGAGCCGACCGCTATTTTGTATTGGCCGAAAAAGGCACGGGCCTTATCGCTGTCCAGCACTGCGTAGTCGTCGTCAACCGTCAACAGATTCGCGGCCAACGCCAGGTCTTCGGCATGCTTGAGTACTTCATAGATTCCACCGCGCGCCTTGATGGAACCCGAAATCGGCAGATGGCTGTCCCGTTTGAGCCACAGCGCCCCTTCCAACGCCTGACCGTATCGCTCGCCGAGCAATTGCTGCAGGTGTGGCACGGGCAGAATGTCCGATTCGATAATGCCGCCACTGCTTTCCGTTTCCGGAAATGCACGCCGCAGGTAAGAAGCAAAACGCGTCAGTCGCGCGCTGGCATCGGCGACGTCTGCGGCCGTCAACCCCACATCGCCAATCGATTCCGCGACCGGCGCCACGGCAGGGTTGAACCAAGTGGTTTCTTGCAGCGTGACCAGATCGCGAATCAAAGGATAACTGGAGTACCAGCTTTCAAGGGGTCTTCCCAAAATCATGACGTGGTCCCTTTAAATAATCAGGATGAAAATACGGGTGAGATCAAACAAATTGCGACAGCAGCAGGGTCAGCCCCAGCGCAATCAATGAAGCCAACACGGTGGCCGAGGTGAACTTCTTCAACGCCTCGGCGAGCGAGACACCCAGGTACTCCTTGACCACCCAGAAGGCAGAGTCCGTCACATGGGTCCAGCCAATGGCGCCGGCACCGATGGCAATACAGATAATTTCTTTACTTACGGTTGGATGAGCACTCAGCATCGGCATCACCATGCCGGCGGCGCTGATCATTGCCACCGTCGCTGAACCGACCGCGAAATGCATCAACCCGGCCACCAACCACGCCAGGACGATGGGATTCATGTTCAATTGCGTCAACGAACCGGACAGCGCGTTACCCACACCGCTGTCGACCAGGATGCCGTTGAATGCCCCACCGGCACCGATAATCAGCAGAATGCTGGCCAGCGGAGGAAAGCTCTTCTGAGTGTGCGCGAGCAAGTCAGGCATTGATAAACCGCGGCGCAAACCCAACGCCCAGTAAGCGAACACCACAGCAATGAACAGTGCTATCAGCGGCGTCCCCAGAAACGAAACGATGCTGAAGAGCACGGAGTCATGGGGCAGTCCGGCTGCAAGACTTTTGCCGACCATCAGCAGAAGTGGCAACAGGATGGTCATCAGCGTCAAGCCAAGGCCTGGCAAGTCCCGGGTCGCGCTGTCAACGCAATGTTCGTCCAGAAAAGCTTCTTGAGCGTCGGGCGCTTCACTCTTGCAGACCAGCTTGATCCACAGCGGCCCGGCAATGATGGCGGTAGGCAGCGCGATAATGAGGCCATACACAATCACCTTGCCGACATCGGCTCCCAGCAGCCCGGTGATGGCCATGGCGGCAGGATGCGGGGGCAACATGCAATGAACCGCCATTAGCGACACCGCCAAGGGCACGCCCAGGTATAGAAGGTTGATCCGGGTCTCTTTGGCGACCACATAGATCAGGGGAATCAGCAGAACGAATCCAACCTCGAAGAACACAGGTATGCCCGCGATAAACCCAACAAGCATCATGGCCCATGAGGCGCGCTCTTTACCCAAGGCGCTCAATAGCGTCTGGGCAATGCGCTCCGCGCCACCGGACTCTTCCAGCATCTTGCCGAGTATGCCGCCAAGGCCAATGATCGTTGCCAGGAACCCGAGTGTTCCACCGACACCTTTTTCATAGGAAGAGGCCATTTGCGCCAGTGGCATGCCTGAACCGATACCCACCACAAAGCTCGCTGCGGTCAAGGCCAGGAATGCATGGACACGCACTTTGACGATTAGAAAAACGATCAGAATGATGGCGCAAAACAACACCAGCAAAAGAGTGGGACCACTGTGCATACAATCTCCTGAAGAGCTTTTATTGTTGAAATGAGTGATCTGGGTCACTCAGCTTTTCGGCATTAGAGAGCGCTACACCTGGACCTGACAAAGGATGGATTTTCAAGGGATGGATGACATGAGGTCATCTATGGTGAGTGCATGGCGTGAAGTGATGAAAGTTCGAGCCTGCTGTCCCATCACACCTCAAGCCAGACCTTACGATTTACGAAAGTCGGCAATGGTTTTGAGAGCGGGAGCCAAACACCCCGTCAGCCACATCAACTCGATGTTTGCGCCCGACCTCATGCTTAAGCCGGCGGCTGGACTGAGTTCGATTGAGATAGCCGTAGATATAGAACTTCAGCAAGACTGCTGTGCGATAGACCGGATGACCTGTTGCGGCAGGTTCGACGCCCTCAAACCCAAGTCCCCCCCACGCCGAATTCATCGACAAAAATGTCGCCCCCCTCGCACTGGATTTTCCTCGGCTAAATGAGCGAGTGCTGAAGAACATCGGATAGTGGAATGCAAAGCGGCCGGCATGACTCGGTACAAGGCCAGCAAGCACCTCGGAATCCTTCAGCTGCAAGGATCATGGCGCCGATGCCGGAGCGATATCACCAACGCTACGAGCAATGAACCACTCGAACAGTCACGCCAACGCCGGCGGCCAGGTAGCCGTGTGCGTCACAGGCGAAGTCACCCACACTACAAGGCAATCGGGAACAGCAAGGCGGTCACCGTCGTTCGCTGGATCGGGATGCGGATTCTGCGACAGCTTTGATCCTACCTAACACCAGCCCATCGCACGGTTTTAAGGTCGATCTTGGGGCTTACACGTCCGACAACGTATTGCCCCTGAATCCACATCTGCGTCCTGTCTACATCGATTCGATAATGATTTTTCGCCGAAAGAGCCAAAACCTCACCGGTGATTTCGTAGCGACCACATTCCCGGCAAGCCACTGCTCGACCACCATCCTCAGTAGCACGGATATTAGCTTCGTCCCCACAAACTAAACACTTCATGTCCAGCCCTCCCAGTTCGTAAACATTCAACTGTAGCTGATCACAAACAACCTTCACCGCTCGGGCATGCCCCGGCCAAGGACGCCCCATGCCCACAGAAAACAAACCGGCCGAGCCGATTCCGAGCTTGGCGAGCGGCGCCGACCTCAATGCAGCGACCTGGACCGACTTCGTAGAACGCCTGCGCTACGACTGCAAAGGCCCGCGGGTCGACGACCATTGCACCAGCGGCGCAATCTTCATTGTTGAAGAACGCAAGATCATCTGCGGCCTGGATACCGACTACACCGACAAAAAGCTGGTGTATTTCAACAGTGGCGAATCGGTCTGCTACAGCCCTACCGAGTACTGGCAGAACTGTGACCGCGACCAGAAACGCAAGCTAAACCAGTTGATGCAGGACGAGTGCGGCGTGCAGTTCATGAAAGCTCGTGAATGGCAGCAATGGGACGTGTTGGACGGGCTGCCCGAGCACACTGTCACCGGTTGGGTCGACCACTGGGATTATGTCAACGCGCACTTCACCCATGCCGCTGCCGAAGCCTTTATCCAGCGCAAGAAATACGACTATCGCGACGGCCTGCGCATCTACGTCGACAGTCAGTACTGGTGCTGGGAATTCGAGGCGATCAAAGCGGCGATCCTCGACGGCACGCTGACATATGATGCGTCACCATCATATTGTCCACCCAAGGGGTGACAGTTAAAAAATTCAGGTCATCCTCTATGGCTTTTGGCCATTAAGGATTTTTTCGTGATCACGTTAGGAATGAATAAAGGATTGATGCTGAGTATCAGCATTGCAGCTTTGCTATCCGGTTGTGCTACTACGCCTAAACCAATCATGCCAAATTCCGTGTATGACGATTTTGCTAGGGGATATGCGGTTGTCCAGATTTGTGGCATCTCAGGTCAGATGTCACCTGATACAGCTTTATGGGCAAAGCGAATGCTCAATAGCAGGGCTGGATCATATAGCTTTGACCCCGCCTTTTTGGAGAGTAGATATCAGGCAATATATCATCCAGGCCTAACAACGCCACCAGCAGAGGTCTGTAATCAATACGCTATGGCGTCGGAGGAATATAAACAAGTGGTACAAGCGAACAACGCCCAAGTTGAGGCTAATACACGCGCTATTCAGACTCAGATACAAAACAATAGGCCTGTTAATACCTACTGCAACAAGATAGGGACGCAGACCTTATGCAACTCTTACTAAGCAAAGCAAATGCAAGGGCAGGCAACTAGATCGTCGCGGAAAGTCGTTGATGCGGCACAGGAAAGAATCAGTGAGCTGAGCGAGGCCTCCGTGACTGCAGCTCTACGATCTTCAGTTGCGTCTCGCAGTGCATGATCAGCGGATTGATGAGCTGACCGCGCAAGACCATGTCGGTGCTCCCAACGAAATGGTCGTGCAGCGCCAAGTCGAGCTGGTAGTACTGTCTGAGCGCAAGAGTGAATCGACGCGCGGAAACGGCTGGAAGGCCTGCATCGACGAAGTTTGCAAACTCAACACCCCTCTGTAACTCCCTCCCCCTTCAAAGTCAGCCGCTATAGCGGCAAGGACGAAGTCATGCCTGAAGAAAATGTTTTGCCCGCCGTCTCGGCCCGCATTGAATACGCCTATTCCAACAATGGTGAGGAATGGACTGCTGACTGGTGTTCGTTCCTCAGTCAAAACGAGGAGCTCGCACCTGGTGCTGAGTGCCAACGAGGCGAAGTCCACTATGCAGATCCTGCCGAGTTCGTCGATTCGGACGCTGTGATTGATGCCATGGCAAATAACGCAGCATCGAGCGACCTCGGCGAATGGGCCGATGACTTTCCGAACGTCAGCGCCGATGCCAAGCAAGAACTGGAAGACCTTCTCAACGCCTGGGCTCGCAAAAACTGCGACTGCACGTTCTACCGCGTCAAGAACATCGAGACGTTCACGATCAGCGCTGAAGACCTGGATCAGGAAACAGCGACGCCATGATCATTCCTATAGCTGCGCCACTTTACATGCTCTGGCTCATCTACAAGGGGCCGCATCGGTAAGGGTTCACCCCGCCAGCCACCTCAGGGGAGAAAGCGTGTACGCCGCTGGCGAGGCGAACCGCTAAATCTTAGTTCACCTTCTTAGCCTGCCTGACTTCCCTCATCTGATTTCACAATCCACCTACCGGCCTGCCGATGAACGGCGGGCGACGGTGGCATTCGCCTAAGGAATCCCACCATGGGTAACGCAACAGCAGTAAAGACTTCAAGCATCCCGCCGAGGTTCATCCGGTTCATGGATGCACCAGGCTATCTCGGCATGTGCCGGGACGAATTCAACAAAACAGTCAGGCCGAACGTACGTGAATTCCCTATCGGAAAACAGGGCGTGGCGTTTGATCGTATCGAGCTGGATGAGTGGGCAGACGCCTACATCGAGAGCAAGTCGATTGAAAAGACCGTGAATCAGGACAACAATCGCCCTCGCAGCGAGCGCCAGGGTGAAGCCAAAGGAGGTAAACCATGGCGAGAAAAGCGATCTCTGGCCTCTACCAGAAAAGTGGAGTCTGGCAAATCGACAAAGTGTTCCGAGGCGAGCGCCTTCGAGAGAGCACTGGAACAGGTGACCGGCAAGAAGCCGAGCAGTACCTGATTCATCGGCTGGAGCAGCTTCGACAGCAGAAGGTATACGGCGTACGCCGCACTCGAACCTGGGAGGAAGCGGCGACTCGGTTCCTGATAGAGAGCAAGGATCAGCCCTCTATCAAGCTGACGGCGCATCACCTGAAGCAGCTCCACCCATACCTCAAGGATCTGCCATTGACGCACATCGATGACCAGGCACTTGAGCCGTTCGTGAGAGATCGTTTGAAGGGAATGGTGTTGCCAGGCGGGAAGCAGTTGAAGCCGGTAGCGCCTCGCACGATCAACATCTCGATCGAGCGGGTAATACGGGTTCTTTCGCTTTGTGCAAGGAAGTGGCGGGATGAAGAGCGCAGGCCCTGGCTTGATTCGGTGCCAATGCTGGCCAAGCTGGATCTAAAGAAAAAGGTTCGTGAGCCCTACCCCATGACATGGGAAGAGCAATCGATCCTTTTCGGAGAATTGCCGGCGCACCTGCAGACGATGGCCCTGTTCAAGGTGAACACGGGTTGCCGCGAGCAGGAGGTTTGCAAATTGAGATGGGATTGGGAAATCTCGGTACCGGAACTGGGCACCAGCGTATTCCTGATACCGTCCGACTTTGGCGGCCGAAACGAGCGGTCAGGTGTGAAAAGTGGTGATGAGCGACTGGTCGTGCTGAATAGCGTGGCGAAATCGATCATCGACAGACAGCGCGGTCAGAGCAAGGACTGGGTGTTTCCTTTCAATGGCAACGCGATGCACCGCATGAATGATTCAGCCTGGAAGAAAGCGCGGGTGAGAGCGGCGAAACTCTGGCAGGAGGAAAACCTTCGCCCCGCTCACCCTGGAAACGCATCCATCAGGGTGCATGACTTGAAACATACGTTTGGCCGTCGCCTTCGGGCGGCAGGTGTCACACAGGTAGACCGAAAGGCCTTGCTAGGGCACAAGAACGGCAGCATCACAAGTCACTACTCGGGCGCTGCGCTCGGGCATCTGATTGAAGCTGCAAATATGGTATCAGCAACTGATTCGCGGGGGCCGGTGCTGACGATCTTGAAGAGGAAAGCTGGATGAAGTCCCGAAAAACTCCCCACCAATGAAAAAGCCCAACGGGCTAAAGTTTTGCTAAGTCATTGAAAAATATGGTCGGAACGGAGTGATTCGAACACTCGCCCCCTAGCACCCCATCTCCTTTTTCGTGCCTCTTGAAAGATTTAAAAATTTCACCCTGGACTCTACGAAGCTAGTATTTACTTGGCCTATGGCGTGCTGGGCCTCCTGGTGATGATTGCCCGGGTAGTGCTTCAGCCGAATTTGGCCAAATGAGCAGCGTCACCCGGCTACATCACGCATTGCCACTGAGCCGAGCCATCAACAAGGCCATCACTGATCTGGATAGCGCCATTGTCAATGCGATCGATGCCGCAAAGGCTGCTGGTCTGCCTCAGGGCCTGGTCGTATCTCTCTTGCACGGGCACGCCCAGGTACAGACCAACATCATGGTGAGCTGAACTGTTCAATGCTCTGGATTGATCTGTCAGTACCAGCTACTTTGAGATTTCACGCAAGGAGTTCGGACATGGCAGATAAATATGTTGGAAAAATAGTTGGGGTTGGCACGGATAACTTGCACTACGTGATTAACATCTATCAGGACGAGACCATTGAGCGCTCGCCAAACGGCATGGTTCGACATGAAGGCCTGAAGCATTTCGAAATGCAATCTGGTGGTGACGTGAAAAAGATTTCTGAGACTGAGTACGAGATTGTGGCTACGGGAGTGAGGGTGACCGTGCATGATGCTCAAAGCTAAGAAAGTCTGTCTGTCATGTGAGCACTTGAATGAGAGTGCCGCATGGTAGGTCGAAGCAATCTCCCGTTCGCCACCATATGAAAACAAGTGTGGCCAAGGGGGATCGGCTCTGAGGATTCGCCTAAACCTTTGCCTCAAACCGCTGTGTTAATTCTTAACCTGCGGGGAATGAGCGAGCTGGAATTCAGATTTTCTGCGGATAACTCCGTCGACCATGGTTATCATCTCTGCACCGTCAGCAGAGGTGAAGAAATGACATCTGAGATTGAAAGAACCGCCCAATACTCCATCGACTATTTAGAGTCTTTCCTTTCACCGGTAGGACGGGGCGTGGGTACGTCGGACAGTCTGCCATTTGAGATTGAATCGGAGAGTGGTCAAAGAGCTGCCTTCGAAACCATTCGCAAGCACTTTGAGATCCACCACCCTTGGCTGAGTTTAAGGCTCGCTGAAAAAGGTCGATTCGGATTTTCAGGCATAAGGCCTTAAACCTTTAACACTGAATGAAACCTCGCCATCGAGCGGTTTTTTTTGTATCTGCATGCAGGGCCTGCATCCTCGTCTCTGTGAGACAACGCTAAGCTGCTCCGTGAACGTGTCGTTGTTTCGTGATCGTTGACTGAGGGAAAGGATCTGCATATACAGTCCGTTCTTTCATTTTTGTTTCGGTAAGTCATGAGCGAAGAACGAGATATTCCCGAGCCTGAGCACGACCACCTGCTCGATCATGAATTCCATGATGACGAGTCATGGGTTGAAGAAGACGCTCAGGCAATTGTTGACGAAGAAGATGATGACGTTGATTTTCTTGATCAGATAGATCAAGACGACTGACACGGAAAAATTTAACACCCAAAAGGTCCGCCCCTTCGCACGGGCCTACATGCTTTGAATCAAGCCCTGGCAGCCGCCGGTTTTTTTTATGCCAACGATTTACACAGGCCTCGTCAATGACGGGGCTTTTTCATATCTGCAGGCAGGGCCTGCAAATAGTCTCTGGGAGACAACCAATGCTGAAGTTCCAACTGGACAGCCTGGACGGTGTCGATGAATCCGTGCGCGCTCTTTACGCCGTGGGTGTCTGGAATCAGCAGAGGGCAGCATGAGGCGCATCAACAACCAGGTGCGCCAGCGCCGACGACAGACATGGCTGGATCTACCGGCCCACGGAAATGAAGAGGCAGGCCATGGCTCAGGAACAGCAACCGACGGCGGAAGCCATCAAGCAACGCCGGAAGCGCGAGAAGGAAGCGGCCAAGAATGCCGCACTGGGCATCGAGAAGTTCACGGTTGAGGTGGCCGGGGTTTTCAAACCCGATCTCAAGCGCGTGATGAAAGAGCACGGCATCAACAACCAACAGGACATTCACCAGCGGCTGTTGATCAACCTGATCAACGCAGACTTCGATACCGCGGCGTGGATGCTTCGCAATGTCACGACACCCTACGAGCCAAGCGAAAATGTGTCGCGAGCGTTTCACGATCAGAGCTTTGCCGAGCTAGAACTGGAGCCGGGAGACGAGATTATCCCCCCAACCTTATCGATAATTTGAGAAACCAAGTCAACTGAAGCCTATCGTGCTTCATGATTGATGTTGCAAAAAAAATCTAATTAGGTACCAAATTGAAACTAGTGATAGGGCAATTGGGAGTGCAACCTCAATTAGTAAAACACGAGCATTCTGCGATTTCAAAAGCAATTCAAATCGCTTATCAAATCGTTCAAGTGAAAAAGGAATACGAGTATTGGCGATTACATCTTCAGTAGAAGCCAGGGAGTGCTTAATTTGCTGCAAAGAGCTACTCACTTCCTGTATTGATCGACTAACTGTACCTCCTACTGTCCCGTCAACTTTCTCCAAATGCTCAACATGGCCATTTAGCCCTTCAATACTTTTTTCGACTCTACGAAGCAAATCGCTATACGCAGTCATTGAGCGCGCTTCCTGAAGCCACCACGTATACAAAGTCGACTGCTTTGGGTCATCAGGGTAATCGGCTCCAGTAGCACCAAGCTTAGCACCGGTGACAAACGCAAGCTTAGTTCCTGTTACACGCACTGACCATTCGGAGTATAGTTCATAGCAATACCATAAGTAATGACAGAGGTTATAACAAAGCACCAAAGCTAACCCAACCATCAACTTGAAAGAAGTTACACCTTTAAGGGCAACTCCGAAAATCGAGACTTCGGAGCTTGGCTCAATTCCGCCAAGGATAAGAACCAGTACGACCATGCTTGCCAAGAGGAGATTTCGTCGAATTTTTGAGGCAACGTCGGAAATATCAAAGCCAACCGGCTCGCCTAAAGCCTTTTCAAGTTCATTTTGCGTCGGATGCTGCCTCAAGAGAACCACCTTCCTTGTTCGGACCAGAAGCTGTAATACCCCACAACAACTCAAATTGCCACTGTCGCATCCGGTCACGGAGGGCGGCGCCTGACAGGAGTATCGGCCTTGAAGATTCAGATCAAAGAGCTATACCGCTGCGGTGAGTGCCGCGAGATTCACGACGATGAGGATGGGGCCAGGGAGTGCTGCATGCCAGTGGTGACGACCCTTTATGTCTGCCCGGTCTGCGCGGCCCACCACGACGACGAGGATGCGGCGATCGTGTGTTGCGGCATCGAAGGCATCAACTGTCCACAGTGCCGCCGAGATTACAGCTCAACTTCGATTCATTATTCCGCCATCAAGATCACCGGGCACTGCAACACCTGCAACCCGTTATTCACCATTGACCAGCAGCAAGCCATTCAGGACCTGCACTACCAGCAGACTGGCAAGCGCGAACACTTGCACGACTGAGGCAAAAACATGACCCCCGCAATTCGAAAGCCCGAACGGGCTATGGCGGCGACTGGGCTATGCCATTGAGCGAGGCCCGCGCGGCGAACGCACAATTCGCCGGCCAGACGGTTCAACAGTAAGCATCGATACCGAGCATGGTCACCACACCGGCGAAGTGGTCGCAGCCAGGCAAGAGCTCGCGCGCTTGCCGCATGGTGAAAGCGAGTGCAAGGCCGCACAGATCGACATCTTCGCCTGACCCGACTTAATCGTTAATGCTTCAGCACTAACTCGCCATCTTCTGTAGCTTCCACCAACTCTTCATTAATGAATTTACTAGCGGCCTTGCGCGCATCTTCGAGCGATCTAAATGTCTGGTCATTCAGTACGCGATGCACAATTACTGGGGACTCTTCATCCCGAGTAAGCAGGCGCACCTCTGCATAAGCCAACCCACCATCCTCGGTTGCTTCAGCTAAAGCAATAAAGTGCTCGAGTGATTTACCAACCATTTCCCGCTCCAATTCAGTTTTTGAGCTGAACAAATACCCCACTTAAACGAATCACGCCAGCCAGAGAGGCAGGCGCCTGACTGGAGATAGCGCATGAGCAGCTACCACTACAAAACCACTTCACCTTCCGCCCTGGCTGCTGTCTCCGACTGGGAAGCCAAGAAAGCGGACTTCGACGCTAAACGGGAAAAACTCAATGACGTGTTCGGCGGCCCTGGCTCTCCGATGTACTCAGGCAGTGACAGCTATGTCGGAGGCGTGAAGATCAGCGAAAGCCGGGATCTGGACGTTCATTGGCGGCGCCCGGACGAATACGGCTACCGCGCCCTGCGACATGCAGACAAGCCTGAGAAAGGCGCCACGAAAGAAGCGCGAGCGGCGTACAAGGCTGAACACGAACACCTGGCTGCACTGTGGCAAGAGCACTGCCCTGATCGCATCAGCAAGGATGACGTATGGAAAGCGCTCGGCGTGGACTGGGGCAGTGTGTGGTTGAGCGGCGGCGTGTTCTTCAAGCACGAAGACGCCGTTTATCTCAACCTCGGGTTCCAGCTAAAGGAAGGCGGCGAGCACATCGAAGGCGCCGCCGAGATTGTGGCAAGCGAGTTTGAAGCTGCGCGGCAGCATGTGCTCGAGCTGCGCAAGGCCGCCTGACCCGCCCTCACATATTGTGCTGATGTCATGGGCTTAGCATGCTGGCAGCAATCTGCAACAAGACCGTAGCCGCCGCAGCAAATGCAGCCCAACTGTTCCATTTTGACTGTAATCGCAGCGTTCCAAAAAGCTCACCGCCATCGATCACGGCGCACTTCCAATAGTCGCCATCTGGCTTGCCTTTGAACTCGGGCGGTACAGGTGCTTTGACAACTGCGGCGACCACCCAAAACACCGCCGAAAGCAACCCAGCCACGAGTGATGCGACATTCGCCACTTGCGCGTAGTCCACAGAATCTCCTTGATCCGGCGCCATGCCGGGCCGAACACCAATACCCCACTTCAACGAATCACGCCAGCCGGACTATTTGTATTTGCTGTTGGCAGACATCAATCCTCTCGATGCAGCTTCACACCATCTACCGTCTCAATCACACCGCGCTTAAGTGTAATAGTTTGGGATGCATAGTGCTCAACGGGCACAATTGACGTGATATCACTTAAATCACCTAAATCGAGCTCCAACGCACCTTTGGAATTCAATATTTCAGAATCTGCGCCAAGACAGAACCTATATTCACGCTGCCATTGATACTCCAAATCCTTTCTGAACAGCCCCACAACACCATTGTGAGTGTTCATATCTACGTAGTCTACTTGCCCAAAACCACCTTCAAAAAAAGGCGAACTAAACAGGTGAGGATTAGAGGTAATTGCAGCACTCAATCTCCTTGAAAATTCTTTATTATTTTTTACAACCAGAACATGGTTTCCAAATTCAACGAAACGGTTGCTCAGCGTGACCGATCCTTGCTGCTCCCCGTACATAGTGCCGTCTAGACCATCAGCTAAAGCGGCCATGCAAAAAATAAAAATATTAGACGGCTTAGGTAAATCAACTCGCAACACGGCGTCGGGGCCAAGTGAAATTTGCTCCCCATTGATTTCTACAAAAAACTCACCAACCTGCTTGCCGCCTAGCTGACTATGAAATTTTAAATAATTTTTCTCTAAGACATCCCTTCTTAATGCAGTGGTCTCTTCACCTTTCATCCCTGAAAAAAACTCCACACTATTCATGTACATCTTCCCTTTCTGAAAGTCTTTCAGATGGGAAAGTGAATCAGCCCGAAAGAGTTGCCAACACTGACGGTTTGGGCTCCGATCTGGGAACGCGTCCGTACTAATAGAACCAGAAAACCCCATAACACCTCCCACGAAAACATTCGCAATCGTTTCACTTTTTAATCCGGCATCAGGCCGGGCTATCAATCAATAGCTCAACTCAACGAATCACGCCAGCCGGCGAGGATCTAATTACTTAAGAAGCCTCCCAAATATCTTTAAAAATAGAAATTTTCTATTTATACCCAAGTCTTCTTTTGTATGAGCCCAAGCCGTTTCTAGCTCCTCCCTAACCAAATTCTGAAACCTGGTCACATCATCCAGCACTTCTTGATGTTTTGGATCCCTAAAATCTATTACCAACACCTTACGAACGATTTTATTTCCTAGCGCTCTTATTTGATCCGAGTGTTCATCATCACGACTCAGAAGAAGCTCAACTCTAGATAACACCTGTAACATTCTTGAAGAATAATCGTAGTATTCGTCTGTGACCTTAAAGTCTTTCTTCTTCACTATCGCATTACTTAACACCCTCATTACCATAACTAATTCCGAGGCCGCCGCACGCAACTCAGACATCCAATGATTACGAAAATTACTTATATTCCCCTGAATTTGGTTTTGTTGCACCCGAACAGTCAACCATGCAACGAGTAAAGCTACTACTACACCCGCCCCACTAGGAATGATCGCTGGCCAATCTGTATCCGTATCAACATGAACAACGATTGGTGATTCGCTTGTGCCTAAATAGTTTTTTTCAACCTGATGTATCAGAACACCTTTTCCTTCGTATCGGATTTCTCCGACTCTCAGTTCAAATCCATCCATACGGCCGCCCATGCGTAAATATAGCGAGTGTAACCAAATGGCCATTACTTACGGAAGCGTTTGCAGCGGCATCGAGGCTGCGACCATGGCTTGGCACCCGCTGGGAATGCGCGCCACTTGGTTCGCAGAGATCGAAGCCTTCCCTAGCGCGGTGCTGGCTCACCGCTACCCGAACACACCGAACCTCGGCGACATGACCAAACTCGGCGCGCAGGTGCTGGCCGGCAAGATCGCCGCGCCGGACGTCCTCGTCGGCGGAACACCGTGCCAGGCTTTCAGCGTCGCTGGTATGCGCGAAGGCCTGGCCGACCCGCGCGGCGCCCTCACCATCAAATACGTGGAGCTTGCAGATGCAGTTGACTATGTTCGCGCCGGCCAGCGAAAGCCCGCCTGCGTTCTCACTAGGGAAAACGTCCCCGGCGTCTTCAGCGACAAAGGGAACGCCTTCGGATGCTTTCTTGGCGCGCTTGCTGGGGAAGACTGCGAACTGCAGCCTTCAGGGAAAAGGTGGCCGGACGCTGGTTGTGTGTATGGACCCAAAAGAACAATCGCGTGGCGGGTCCTGGACGCCCAATATTTCGGCTTGGCCCAACGACGCCGCCGTGTGTTCGTTGTCGCAAGTGCTCGAGACGGATTCGATCCCACCGAGGTACTTTTTGAGCGAGAAGGCGTGCGCCGGGATACTGCGCCGCGCCGAGGCGAGGGGCAAGACGTTACCGGAACAGCTCCTTTCGGCCCTGCGCTCCAGTGCGGATGCGGATGCGGATGCATCTTTGGCGAAGACCTCGGACCGTACGGCTGCGTAAACTGTGAGGGTGATGAAGGACCGGCGGTGAGTATGTTCGGCGGGATATCGGCGTTCGGCGGTCACGGACTCAGTGGCTCGATCGAGAAATCCGCAACGCTCACCGCAAAAGACAGCCGACTCGATATCGAAACCGAGACATTCTTTATCGCACCAACACTCGCTGGCGGCGGGCGTAAGTCCGGAGGGTACTCGCTCGACGACATCTCCATCACCGCCCCAGCACTTCGAGCCCAGGAGCAGAGCAGTCATCGCGCCGACTCCGAGGCCTTCATTGTGGCCGGCACACTCAATGCCAACGGCAAGGCGGCCGGCAGCGCAACTCAGCAAGATGCGGAATCTGGCCTATTGGTAGTGCACGGCACTCAAGACCCCGGCGTTAGCAACTCGACGGCCTTCGCGCTCGGTCGCAACAATGGCCAGGAAAACGCCGTTCTCGCCTTCAGTTGCAAGGACCACGGCGCCGACGCCGGGGCGATATCGCCAACGCTTCGAGCCATGAACCACTCCGGAAGTCACGCGAACGCCGGCGGCCAGGTTGCCGTGTGCATCACAGGCGAAGTAACCCACACCCTGAAGGCTGATGGCTTCGACGGCAGCGAGGACGGCATGGGTCGTGGCCAGCCCATAACACTTGGGGCTTCCGGAGTTCGGCGACTTCTCCCGCGCGAGTGCGAACGCCTCCAGGGCATGCCCGATGACTACACGCTGATCCTTGGCGCGGCAAACCTGCCAGTGAATGTCCGGACGGACCTCGCTACAAGGCGATCGGGAACAGCAAGGCGGTCACCGTCGTTCGCTGGATCGGGATGCGGATCCTTAAACAACTCAATTCGGAACGTTAAGTAACTCTTGATCATCGGAAGTAAGGGTTGGCTCTAAATCCTGAGGGCGGTTTGGATCCTGCGGTTCTCGCTTTTTCAGTTCGCGCAATTCTTCGAGGCGTTCTCTGGACCGGTCAATATTAAAGATCTTGCCTTCGGCCAAAGTATCGAGAGTGGAAGAAATCCGAAAAAAACCACCGCATGGCAGGCAATGGAAGCGAAGACCTCCTCCAAACGATTTATCTTCAGCCGCTTCTTCGTTTCCGCAAATTGTACAGGCCATAACACAACTCCTTTTTGTTGGTCGCTCAACTGTAGCTGATCCCTCACCACCCTCCACCGCCCGGGCATGCCCCGGCACAGGACGTCCCTGGCCTACAGAATAAATCTCCTTGAGGTGCCAGCGCGTCTATTAAAAAAGAGGTGATCCGTCCATCCAACATCAATAGCAAAATGCCATACCTCGGTTTAGCATTGGTCGATTAACCAAACGGACGTCGAAAATGAAAAAAATGCTGATCGGAGCACTTCTGGTAATAGCTCCACATTTGGCCTTCGCTGGATGTTTTGGCTCCCCGGGCTTTCAGACATGCACGGATAACAGTGGCAACACGTACAACGTTCAGCGCTTTGGAAACACCACCAACGTTCAGGGAACTAGTACATCAGGCACCACCTGGAATCAGACCAGCCAAAAAATAGGCAATACGGTTTTTCAGAATGGTACGTCGGCAGACGGTAATTCATGGAATGGAACCAGCCAAACCATTGGAAATACGACCTTTCACAACGGAACGGACTCCAATGGAAACTCCTACAACTACACCTGCAACCAATATGGCTGTAATTGACGCATTTGAAGAGACCTCCTTTCAGAGGTCTCTTCCTCAGCCCTAATAAGTCGATAATTCTCGCTGATCACGCTAGCGGCCAGCTCGCTAACAATCCCTCGCATTAACTCCCCTCCTTTAAAGTCAGCCGCTATAGCGGCAAGGACGAAGTCATGCCTGAAGAAAAGATAACGTTCGTGAACGGCGAGCCGTCGAAGTGCGGCTGCCAGATGAAATTCAGCTCTGGCGGTGGTGAGTACTCCGACGTGCTTTACGTGATGCCATGCGCCACACACAGCCCGAAGCCGTTCGGCCCTGTTGAAGTCCGGCGAGATGAAAGTGGTTGGTGGGATCACCCTGACATTCCTTCATTCGAAGGCGAAGATCCGGCGCCCTACGTCGCCTGGGCCGACGGGCAGAATCTAGAACGGAAGGGCTGGCGCATGCTCGACGAACTGGACGGCCACCCCTACGAGAACGGTGAAGCACATTGCAATGGCTGGGAACCAGAGTCGCCGGGGCCTGACTGGTTCCTGATGGGGATCTTCGACACTGAAGACGGCCCGTACGTGAACTGGGCACGGCGTATCACGCAGCAGGTGACCGCATGATCTTCGCCCAGCGCTACATGCTCTGGCACATCTACAAGGGGCCGCGGCGATGAACCGCATGTTCAGCGTCCGCACCGAGGAACTGGCCGGACCGGCACTGAGCTGGGCAATCGAAACCATCGAGGGCAGTCCGCAGCCAGTCGCCGGACAGTTGCAACTCTTCGCCGAGATCGACGCCGAGCAACTGATCGAGAAGTACGGCGTGTGGTGCGAGCGTGGTTACCACTACCCATGGCTCGCCGCTACAGACCGCGAACCCTGGCACCGCATGGACGGCGAAACCCGAACCATCGCCGTGTTCCGCGCCGTGGTCTGGGCCAAGCTCGGCAATACCGTCAGCGTCCCCGCCGAACTCATCCAGCTGTAACCCCCACAACTCAACCAGCCTGCCGGTCAACGGCGGGCGAGGAACTCTCATGCTTGAAAAATCATCCATCCAAGACTTGCACGGTGCCGACTTGGCTCTATGGGCTGCCCGCGCCCAAGGAATCGAAGATAGGAAGCAAATCAAGCTGTATGCCTCGGGGCCGTGCCTGTACCGAGACACAGGTCCAGGCGGTGAGCCATTTCCGTTCCGCCCCGACTCGCACTTGGGTGACGCAGCCATTCTCATTCATGAGATGGCAGAGGCCGGCATCTTGACCCTATTTGCGCATGGCGCTCAGTTCGAGGCCAAAGGCTTTGGGCACGTGGGTTTCTCGGGTGCCGCTCCGACAGCGCTGACCCGTTGCTACATAGCGTGGAAGCTCGGCCAGGACTTCACGGCGATACCGACCAACTAATTCACCACCTTCTGCCGCCACGCGCGGCATGGAGCATTTCCCATGGCAAACGCTACAGCGGCCAAGGCCAGCAGCATCCCGCCGAGGTTCATTCGGTTCATGGATGCACCAGGCTATCTCGGCATGTGCCGGGACGAATTCAACAAAACAGTCAGGCCGAACGTACGTGAATTCCCTATCGGAAAACAGGGCGTGGCGTTTGATCGTATCGAGCTGGATGAGTGGGCAGACGCCTACATCGAGAGCAAGTCGATTGAAAAGACCGTGAATCAGGACAACAATCGCCCTCGCAGCGAGCGCCAGGGTGAAGCCAAAGGAGGTAAACCATGGCGAGAAAAGCGATCTCTGGCCTCTACCAGAAAAGTGGAGTCTGGCAAATCGACAAAGTGTTCCGAGGCGAGCGCCTTCGAGAGAGCACTGGAACAGGTGACCGGCAAGAAGCCGAGCAGTACCTGATTCATCGGCTGGAGCAGCTTCGACAGCAGAAGGTATACGGCGTACGCCGCACTCGAACCTGGGAGGAAGCGGCGACTCGGTTCCTGATAGAGAGCAAGGATCAGCCCTCTATCAAGCTGACGGCGCATCACCTGAAGCAGCTCCACCCATACCTCAAGGATCTGCCATTGACGCACATCGATGACCAGGCACTTGAGCCGTTCGTGAGAGATCGTTTGAAGGGAATGGTGTTGCCAGGTGGGAAGCAGTTGAAGCCGGTAGCGCCTCGCACGAACAACATCTCGATCGAGCGGGTAATACGGGTTCTTTCGCTTTGTGCAAGGAAGTGGCGGGATGAAGAGCGCAGGCCCTGGCTTGATTCGGTGCCAATGCTGGCCAAGCTGGATCTAAAGAAAAAGGTTCGTGAGCCCTACCCCATGACATGGGAAGAGCAATCGATCCTTTTCGGAGAATTGCCGGCGCACCTGCAGACGATGGCCCTGTTCAAGGTGAACACGGGTTGCCGCGAGCAGGAGGTCTGCAAATTGAGATGGGATTGGGAAATCTCGGTGCCGGAACTCGGCACCAGCGTATTCCTGATACCGTCCGACTTTGGTGGCCGAAACGAGCGGTCAGGCGTGAAAAATGGCGATGAGCGACTGGTCGTGCTGAATAGCGTGGCGAAATCGATCATCGACAAGCAGCGCGGCCAGAGCAAGGACTGGGTTTTTCCGTACAACGACAACGCGATACACCGGATGAACGACTCAGCCTGGAAGAAAGCGCGGGTGAGAGCGGCGAAACTCTGGCAGGAGGAAAACCTTCGCCCCGCTCACCCAGGGTACGCATCCATCAGGGTGCATGACTTGAAACACACGTTTGGCCGTCGCCTTCGGGCGGCAGGTGTCACACAGGAAGATCGTAAGGCCTTGCTGGGACACAAGAACGGCAGCATCACCAGTCACTACTCGGGGGCTGAGCTCGGGCATCTGATTGAAGCTGCAAATATGGTATCAGCAACTGACTCTCGGGGGCCGGTGCTGACGATCTTGAAGAGGAAAACTGGATGAAGTCCCGAAAAACTCCCCACCAATGAAAAAGCCCAACTGGCTAGAGTTGGGCTAAGTCATTGAAAAATATGGTCGGGACGGAGTGATTCGAACACTCGACCCCTAGCACCCCATGCTAGTGCGCTACCGGACTGCGCTACGCCCCGACTAGGCGTGAAACTCATCCCTCATCTCGAGGAACGCTCAAGAATATATCGCAAGCTTTTGAAAACTGGAAGTATTTAAAAGCGAGATTTTATTTCTTGAGTACCACCAGAACATCTTCGAGCTCGGCGATCATCTGGCGGATCATTTGTTTGTATTGGGTGGTGTCGTCTTTGGCTTCATCACCGGACAAGCGCAGGCGCGCTCCGCCGATGGTGAACCCCTGATCGTAAAGAAGCGCGCGGATCTGCCGGATCATCAGCACGTCCTGGCGCTGATAATACCGGCGGTTTCCGCGGCGTTTGACAGGGTTGAGTTGAGGAAACTCCTGCTCCCAGTAGCGCAGCACGTGTGGTTTGACCGCACACAGCTCGCTGACTTCACCAATGGTGAAGTAGCGTTTGCCCGGGATGACGGGGAGCTCGTCGTTATGACTTGGTTCCAGCATAAGCCTCAACTCGGGCCTTCAACTTCTGCCCTGGACGAAAGGTGACCACACGGCGAGCCGTGATCGGGATTTCTTCCCCCGTTTTCGGATTGCGGCCAGGCCGCTGGCGTTTGTCCCGAAGGTCGAAATTGCCGAAACCGGACAATTTGACTTGTTCGTTGTCTTCAAGAGCGTGCCTGATTTCTTCAAAAAACAGTTCGACCAATTCCTTGGCCTCCCGTTTATTCAGGCCCAGCTCTTCATACAGACGTTCCGCCATCTCAGCTTTCGTCAGAGCCCCCATACGTCACTTCCTTAACGTGGCGTTCAACCTTTGTTCGAGCGAGGTGAGGATGTTTTGCGTTGCGGTATTCACCTCATCGTCATTAAGAGTGCGCGATGGATGCTGCCAGGTCAAGCCGACTGCAAGGCTTTTTCTATCAGGATCAATGCCTTTACCCTGATACACGTCAAATAGCCTGAGGTCTGTCAGCCATTCGCCTGCATTTTCACGGATTACGTCCAGTACAGCCGTGGCTGCAACGTCTTTGTGAGCAATCAGTGCAAGGTCACGACGCACTTCAGGAAAGCGCGATAACTCGTGGAATTTTGGCATTTTGCCCGACGCTACTTCCGCCAGAACCAACTCGAAGACGAAGACCGAACGGTCGAGGCCGAGGGTTTTCGACAATTCAGGGTGGATCGCGCCAATGAAGCCGACCAGACGACCGTCACGTTCGATGCGCGCGGTTTGACCCGGGTGCAGCGCTGGGTGCTTGCCCGGCACGAAAGTGAACGCATCCAGGGCACCGGCGAAGCCCAGCACCGCTTCCACGTCAGCCTTGACGTCGAAGAAGTCGACGGTATCGCGCCCCTGCGCCCAGCCTTCCGGCAGGCGACTGCCGCAAACAACACCCGCCAACATCGGCTCTTGCTTAAGACCTTCGAGCTGACCAACGAAACGAAGGCCGCTTTCGAACAGACGCACGCGGTCCTGCTGACGATTCAGGTTGTGCTGAAGCGCCTTGACCAGACCCGGCCACAGCGACGAACGCATGGCAGCCATGTCATTGGAGATCGGATTGGCCAGCAGCAACGGCTCGACACCCGGATTAAACAGTTCGAACTGTTTCGGATCGATGAAGCTGTAGGTAATTGCTTCCTGATAACCACGGGCAACCAGCAGGCGGCGCAGTTCAGGCAGATCGCTACGGGCTTCTGCCTTGGCTTGCGGCGCCAGACGCGCTTGCGGGTAACGAACCGGCAAACGGTTGTAGCCGTACAGGCGTGCCAGTTCTTCGATCAGGTCGACTTCCAGGCTGATATCGAAGCGATGGCTTGGCACTTCTACACGCCACTGCCCTGCCCCGTCGGCAGTAATGGTCAGGCCCAAGGCATTGAGCAGACGCTCCACTTCGGCCGAATCCATCTCCATACCCAGCATCTGGGTAATGCGCTGGGCACGCAGGGTGATAGGAGCAATTTTCGGCAGGTGCTGTTCGCTGACGGTCTCGATGATCGGACCCGCTTCACCACCCGTGATGTCCAGCAGCAAGCCAGTCGCGCGCTCCATGGCCTCGCGGGCCAGTTGCCAGTCCACACCGCGCTCATAGCGATGGGATGCATCGGTGTGCAGGCCATAGGAACGGGCCTTGCCCGCTACGGCGATCTGGTCGAAGAAAGCGCTTTCCAGGAACACATCGCGCGTGGTCGCGGAAACACCGCTGTGCTCGCCACCCATGACGCCGGCGATTGCCAGAGCGCGGGAGTGGTCGGCAATCACCAGCGTATCGCTACGCAGGCTGACTTCCTGGCCGTCGAGAAGCACCAGCTTCTCGCCGTCTTCAGCCATGCGCACACGGATGCCACCGTTGATTTCAGCGAGATCGAAGGCATGCAGCGGCTGACCCAGTTCCAGCATCACGTAGTTGGTGATGTCGACGGCAGCGTCGATGCTGCGCACGTCTGCACGACGCAGGCGCTCAACCATCCACAGTGGCGTAGGCCTGGACAGGTCGACGTTACGAATCACACGACCGAGGTAGCGCGGGCACGCGGCGGGCGCCAGCACTTCTACCGAACGCACTTCGTCGTGCGCGGCAGTAACCGAAGCCACTACCGGACGGACCACCGCAGCGGCGTACAGGGCACCGACTTCACGGGCCAGACCGGCCAGGGACAGGCAGTCACCACGGTTCGGGGTCAGATCGACCTCGATGCTGGCGTCTTCCAGGTCCAGATAAACGCGGAAATCCTCGCCCACCGGCGCATCGGCCGGCAGTTCCATCAGGCCGTCATTGCCTTCACCGACCTGCAGCTCGGATTGCGAGCACAGCATGCCGTTGGACTCAACGCCACGCAGCTTGGCCTTCTTGATCTTGAAATCGCCTGGCAGCTCGGCACCGATCATGGCGAAAGGAATCTTCAGGCCCGGGCGCACGTTTGGCGCACCGCAAACTACCTGGAAGGTTTCCGAACCGTTGCTGACCTGGCACACGCGCAGTTTGTCGGCGTCCGGGTGCTGCTCGGTGCTCAGCACCTCACCAACGACCACGCCACTGAAAACACCGGCGGCCGGCGTAACGCTATCGACCTCAAGACCGGCCATCGACAGACGAGCAACCAGCTCGTCGCGACTTACCTGCGGGCTAACCCAGCCACGCAGCCATTGTTCACTGAATTTCATCCTGCTCTCCTAAGAATTCGTTACGACTAGCGAAATTGCGCAAGGAACCGCAAGTCGTTGTCGAAGAACAGACGCAAGTCGTTCACGCCGTAACGCAGCATGGCCAGACGCTCTACGCCCATGCCGAAGGCAAAGCCCGAGAACTCTTCCGGGTCGATACCGGACATGCGCAGCACGTTCGGGTGAACCATGCCGCAGCCCATCACTTCCAGCCAGCCGGTCTGCTTGCAGACGCGGCAGCCTTTACCGCTGCACATCACGCATTCCATGTCGACTTCAGCGGATGGCTCGGTGAACGGGAAGTACGAAGGACGGAAACGCACCGCCAGTTCCTTTTCGAAGAACACCCGCAGGAACTCTTCGATGGTGCCTTTGAGGTCGGCGAAATTGATGTCGCGATCGATCAGCAGGCCTTCGACCTGGTGGAACATCGGCGAGTGGGTGATATCGGAGTCGCTGCGGTATACACGGCCTGGGCAGACGATGCGGATCGGCGGTTGTTTCGACTCCATGGTGCGGACCTGTACCGGCGAGGTATGGGTGCGCAACAGCATGTTCGCATTGAAATAGAAGGTGTCGTGCATCGACCGGGCCGGGTGGTGGCCTGGGATGTTGAGCGCTTCGAAGTTGTGATAATCGTCTTCGACCTCAGGGCCTTCGGCGATGCCGTAGCCAATACGGGTGAAGAACTGTTCGACGCGTTCCAGAGTGCGGGTGACCGGATGCAGTCCACCGGAGGTCTGACCACGGCCAGGCAGGGTCACGTCAATGGACTCGGCAGAGAGTTTGGCAGCCAGATCGGCTTCTTCAAACAATGCCTTGCGCGCATTAAGGACCTCTGTGACACGTTCCTTGGCAACGTTGATCAGCGCACCGACCTGCGGGCGCTCTTCTGCCGGCAAATTCCCCAGGGTCTTCATCACCTGAGTCAATTCACCCTTCTTGCCAAGGTAGTGAACCCGGATTTGCTCCAGGGCATTGATATCTTCAGCGCTTTGCACAGCCTCTAGAGCTTGAGAGACGAGCGCATCCAGGTTTTCCATGTACAGACTCCAGATACAAAATAGGGGAAGAGCTTGAAGGCTCTTCCCCTATTTATGACGTTTAACACCTGGCCCCACAGATGCGAGGCCGGGTAACTGTCGGGGGTACTTAAGCCAAGGTGGCTTTAGCTTTCTCGACAATCGCAGCAAACGCCGCTTTTTCGTTCACTGCCAGATCAGCCAGAACCTTACGGTCGATCTCGATGGACGCTTTTTTCAGGCCGGCGATGAAACGGCTGTAGGACAGACCGTTGATACGAGCACCAGCGTTGATACGAGCGATCCACAGAGCGCGGAACTGACGTTTTTTCTGACGACGGTCACGGTAGGCGTATTGGCCTGCCTTGATTACCGCTTGCTTGGCAACACGGAATACGCGGGAGCGTGCGCCGTAGTAGCCTTTAGCAAGTTTCAGAATTTTTTTGTGACGCTTACGGGCAATGACGCCACGCTTTACACGAGCCATGAGTTACTTCCTCTATTCTTGACTAAAATTAACGAAGGCGCAGCATGCGCTCGACTTTTGCCACGTCAGACGGATGCAGCAAGCTGCTACCGCGCAGTTGACGCTTACGCTTGGTCGACATTTTGGTCAGGATGTGGCTCTTGAAAGCGTGCTTGTGCTTGATACCGTTAGCAGTTTTCAGAAACCGCTTAGCAGCACCACTTTTGGTCTTCATTTTTGGCATGTTCGGATACTCCGCATTCAGTTGATAAACATAATCAGAAGGCCTGCCGTGCCCTGTTGATTACTTCTTCTTTTTCGGGGCGATGACCATGATCAGCTGGCGTCCTTCCATCTTAGGATGCTGTTCGACCGAACCGTACTCGAGCAAGTCACCTTCAACTCGCTTGAGGAGTTCCATCCCCAGCTCCTGGTGGGCCATCTCACGGCCGCGGAATCGCAAGGATACCTTGGCCCTGTCCCCATCACTCAGGAAACGTACCAGGTTGCGCAGTTTTACCTGGTAATCCCCTTCCTCCGTCCCTGGACGAAACTTGATTTCTTTAACCTGAATCTGTTTCTGGTTTTTCTTGGCCGCAGCAACCTGCTTCTTCTTTTCGAAGATCGACTTGCCGTAGTCCATCAGTTTGCAAACAGGGGGTACTGCATCGGCGGAAATCTCCACCAGATCCAGCTTGGCCTCTTCAGCCTTAAGAAGCGCGTCTTCAATTGACACAATCCCAAGCTGTTCACCTTCAGCCCCAATTAACCGAACCTCGCGTGCCGAGATATTCTCGTTGATCGGGGCTTTCGGTGCAGCTCGTTTATCTTGTCTCATTTCACGCTTAATAATAATTACTCCGAATCTGGGCGACCACGCCGGGAAACCGCTTGCGCGAGAAACTCAGCGAACTGGGCGACGGGCATCGAGCCCAGGTCAGCACCTTCACGAGTACGCACAGCGACAGTCTGCATCTCGACTTCCCGATCTCCGATAACCAAGAGATAAGGAACCTTGAGCAAAGTATGCTCGCGGATTTTAAAGCCGATCTTTTCATTTCTCAAGTCAGACTTGGCACGAAATCCGCTTTCGTTGAGGGTTTTTTCAACTTCAGCGGCAAAATCGGCCTGTTTATCAGTGATATTCATCACCACTGCCTGGGTCGGCGCCAGCCACGCAGGGAATGCACCCTCGTAGTGCTCGATCAGAATTCCGACGAAACGTTCGAAGGACCCCAGGATCGCCCGGTGCAACATGACCGGGTGCTTGCGGCTGTTGTCTTCGGAGACGTATTCGGCTCCCAGACGGACAGGCAGGTTAAAATCGAGCTGCAGGGTACCACATTGCCAGACGCGACCGAGGCAATCTTTCAGCGAGAACTCGATCTTCGGACCGTAGAACGCACCCTCGCCCGGCTGCAGATCGTACGGCAGGCCCGCGCTATCAAGGGCTGCGGCCAGCGCAGCTTCGGCGCGATCCCAAAGCTCGTCGGAACCGACGCGTTTTTCCGGACGAGTGGACAGCTTCATTTCGACATCTTTAAAGCCGAAATCGGCGTAGACGTCCATGGTCAGCTTGATAAACGCGGCGGACTCGGCCTGCATCTGCTCTTCGGTGCAGAAGATGTGGGCGTCGTCCTGAGTGAACGCGCGCACGCGCATGATGCCGTGCAAGGCACCCGATGGCTCGTTACGGTGGCATGCACCGAACTCGGCCAGGCGCATCGGCAGCTCGCGGTAGCTTTTCAGGCCCTGGTTGAACACCTGCACGTGGCACGGGCAGTTCATTGGCTTGATCGCGTAGTCGCGGTTTTCCGACTGGGTGGTGAACATGTTGTCGGCGTAGTTGGCCCAGTGCCCGGATTTCTCCCACAGGCTGCGGTCAACGACTTGCGGCGTCTTGATCTCCAGGTAGCCGTTGTCGCGCTGAACCTTGCGCATGTACTGCTCGAGCACCTGGTACAAAGTCCAGCCGTTCGGGTGCCAGAACACCATGCCCGGCGACTCTTCCTGGGTGTGGAACAGGCCCAGGCGCTTGCCGATCTTGCGGTGGTCGCGCTTTTCGGCTTCTTCAATGCGCTGGATGTAAGCCGCCAGTTGCTTCTTGTCCGCCCATGCGGTGCCGTAGACGCGCTGCAATTGCTCGTTCTTGGCATCGCCGCGCCAGTAGGCGCCGGACAGCTTGGTCAGTTTGAAGGATTTCAGGAAGCGGGTGTTCGGCACGTGCGGACCGCGGCACATGTCGACGTATTCTTCGTGATAGTACAGACCCATGGCCTGCTCGTTCGGCATGTCTTCGACCAGGCGCAACTTGTAGTCTTCGCCACGGGCCTTGAACACTTCAATCACTTCGGCGCGCGGAGTGACTTTCTTGATCACGTCGTAATCTTTCTCGATCAGCTGCTGCATGCGCTGTTCGATGGCCGCCAGGTCGTCCGGAGTGAAAGGACGCTCGAAGGCGATGTCGTAATAGAAACCTTCATCGATGACCGGACCGATGACCATCTTGGCAGTCGGGTACAGCTGCTTGACCGCGTGGCCAACCAGGTGGGCGCAAGAGTGGCGAATGATCTCCAGCCCCTCTTCATCCTTTGGCGTGATGATTTGCAGCGACGCGTCGCTGTCGATGATGTCGCTGGCGTCGACCAGCTTGCCATCGACCTTGCCGGCAACGGTGGCCTTGGCCAGGCCTGCACCGATGGATGCGGCGACCTCGGCTACGGAAACCGGGTGATCGAATGAACGTTGACTGCCGTCGGGAAGAGTAATAGTTGGCATGGCGCCTCCTCTCCTAGTGGTGACCCCTACCAAAGGTCACGTGGGTTGGGATGAGCCAGTACAAGATCCGGTCCAGGCCATTCAATGACGAACGCCTGCCTTACAGCGGCAGGAGCCTTGCGGCCAACCGGAAAACCGAACCAGAGTGACTGGGATTCAAATCAGGGTTAATCGTGCATCTGCCGCCACCGGGACTGAAGGTCCGTCGGAGCCTGCAAACGCCCGAGCGGGGCATGCTAGCACAGATGAACGGTTGTCGACTTGCACGCATTCAGGCCGTGAAGATTTCCTCACTTTTCAGGCGCCGAGTGAACTTGAGATATACGAGCCGCCTCAAATTGACTGAGAATCGCCACAGATATCGACCCCAAGGAGTTCCTGTCATGCGCCTTACCCGTCTTTTTGCCATTGCCGCCCCGCTTGCCCTGCTGCTGCCACTGAGCGCCCACGCTGCCTGGCCAGCGGGCCTGAAAGCCAAATACATGACAGATTGCTCGGCGGCTGCCAGCAAAAGCATCAACCCGTCCGAAGCACAAAAGCACTGCGCGTGCGGCGCCGACGTCCTGGACAAGAAATTCACCACGCAAGAGATCGCGCAACTGATGGACCCGAAAACACCGCCATCAAACGAATTGGCGCAGCGTGCACTGACCGAAATCTCCGTGTGCAAAGCCAAGAAATAACGCGTTCAAGTAGAGGTTTTGAAGGTTTCGAAGGCCAAAATCAGCCCAAAAACCGCTGATTCACATAATTTATGCAGCTTTTATGGCTTTTTTTAATCGCCCCTTTTCAGGCGCAAAGCCGCTTAAACCGGGGCCTTCAGCCATTCAGCGCAACGAAAAGTGTGCGATAGCAGAGCAAACAGCTCGCCCGGGGGGCTCCCAAAGCGAACATTTCGACTATGATACCCGGGTGTGCCCAGTTGGCCTGAGCAGCACAGTACTACTGAAAATATATGTTTCTTGGAGATACACCATGTCTAATCGCCAAACCGGCACCGTTAAATGGTTCAACGATGAAAAAGGCTTCGGCTTCATCACTCCTCAAGGTGGCGGTGACGACCTGTTCGTACACTTCAAAGCTATCGAAAGCGACGGTTTCAAAAGCCTGAAAGAAGGCCAGACTGTTTCCTTCGTGGCTGAGAAAGGCCAAAAGGGTATGCAAGCTGCTCAAGTTCGCCCAGAGTAATTTCCAGGCGCACTAAAAAAACCCCGTCCATGTGACGGGGTTTTTTATGGGTGAAACAAAAGCCGAACGATCAGCCGCAGTTGACGCGGGTCACTACCCGGCTGGCATCGGTGTTCAGGTTCAGGCGATCGGAACGGTACTCCAGCGTCACCATATCGGTTGGCAGCAGGAACCGTGCACTTTGCGCCCCTGCCCGGGTACGCGCCTGCTCAAGCAGTTGCGGCGATGCCTGTTTGCCGATGGTGAACTCGGCAGCCTTTGCCTCACAACGACTGTGACCCGTGTCAGTCGTAGCAACATCCGGTGTTGCCGACTCCGTAGAGGGAGTGCTGCAACCGGCCAGTGTGGCAACGGCCAACAAAGTACCCAATGACGCGAGCTTCCAAGGCATGAAGCCTCCTTATTCAATGATTAAGCTGAGATCGTGCGACAACCAGACTCGCGTTTGGTTTCACAGGGAGCACTAGGGGGCGTTCTCAATTAGTTTCCCTACCGCGCCGGGTCTGCTGTTGTGCAGGGCAAGGCGTGAGAAGTGCAGTTTGGTCATTCCAAATCAGCTTCGAGCAACACAGCCCTGCACAACAGCAGGCCCGGCCCTTCGGGCTGTGCCTTAAAGCTGGCCATGCTGCGTTGCAGGCCTTGGAAAGGGAACAACCATTCCCAGCGGCCTACGCCTTGCCTGGCCAGCTTTAAGGCGACAACGCGGTGGGGAAACTAATTGAGAACGCCCCCTAGCACCCTGCCCATGATCCGGACGAGCCGCGATTCTGCCTGAGCGTCGCCCTGCCCTTAACCACTGAATCGTGACTGAATATGAACGACGCTCAATAGACGTCGATGTAGTCGTAAGGAGGATTGGGCCAGTTCTCTTTCAAGGCATTGAAGATTTGCATGACCCAGACTTCATCGCTGGCCGCGACCCGCCCGACATAACCGGAGCCCTTGGCCCAGGTTTCGAGCCGGAACAACAACCCGTCGATATCGGTGCCACCCACGACACCCGAGGAAATGTAGGCAATGCCGCCTTTGGTGACTCGCAACTGGGTGTGCTCATCGTCACTGGCGCCGGCCAGCAACTGACGCACCGCCTCAAGAGTCAGGCCATCCGGGGAGTTCAAATCGATCTGCACAGCGTGTTCCTTGAATATTCGTCAGAGACCAAGTGTCGCACAGCCCTCCTTTACTGCCTAAGTCGACGTGTCAAAAGCCCCGCAAAATGGTTAACTCGGCACTCAGACTTCCCCGACCTCACGAGCGCCATCATGACCACCGTAAGCATCGACGCTGACATCAAGGCCAAGTGGCAAGACGGCCACAGCTCCTACAGCCCCAGCAGCACGGAAGAGCTCGCCATTATCGGTATCGACCTTCTGGTCAGGGACCTTGGAACCGAAGCCGCCCAATCGTTCATCGAGCAGATTTTCGAGAAACATCTATCGGACCAGAAGACCTAAGCGGTTAGCGCGAGGGAGTGAAGCCCGCAGGCAAGCACCTGCGGGAGGTGATGCTTACTTCAGACGGGCCAGGCGCTCGGTCAGCAGATCGAAGAAGCCCTGGGCGTCGCCGCTTTCTACCCAAAAGGCGTTCTTTGGCGCATTCAAGCCGTCGTACCAGTCGACGATGGTTTGTCCAAAGGTCGGTCCTTCGCGGCTGTCGACCACCACGTTGACCGAACGGCCGCTGAACAATTGCGGCTTGAGCAGGTAAGCGACAACCGTGGCGTCATGCACCGGACCGCCTGGAATGCCGTAGTGCTCCATGTCGCCCTTGATGTACTCATTGAGAATGTCGCTCACCAATCGGCTGGCATTGTTATTCAGCGCGGCAATCTGTTGTAGGCGCGCTTCGCTGGTAAGGATCTTGTGGGTCACATCCAGCGGCAGGTAGGTCAGCTTCACACCGCTCTTGAGCACCACTTCGGCCGCTTGCGGGTCGGCGAACAGGTTGAACTCGGCCACTGGCGTGATGTTGCCGCCGTTGAAGTGCGCACCGCCCATGACCACCACTTCCTTGATGCCCTGAACGATACCCGGCTCCTGGATCAGCGCCAGGGCCAGGTTGGTCTGCGGGCCAAGCATGGCGATGGTAATGCTGTGGGGCTCGGCAGATTTCAGGGTATCGATCAGATAGGTGATAGCGCTGCCCTTGGCCAGACCCTTCTTGGGCTCATGCACGGCAATGCCCGACAACCCTTCCTTGCCATGAATGTCCTCGGCGTAGATGGGTGTGCGCATCAGGGGCCTGGGCGCCCCCGCATAGACCGGAACCTCTTCGCGCCCCGCCCACTCCCGTGCCAGTCGCGCATTACGCGAGGTCTTGTCCAGGCGAACGTTGCCGGCAACGGTGGTCAATGCCCGAACATTCAGTTCGTCTGGCGATGCCAGGGCGAACAACAGGGCAACAACGTCGTCAGCCCCCGGATCGGTGTCGATGATCAGGTTGATCTTTGGTGCCGCGTGGGCGCTGGTTGCGGTCATCAGGGTCAAAAGCAGCAGGCTCCGGAGCAGTGGGTGCAGTTTCTGAGCATAGCGATACATGGCGCACTCCTTGTGCATGGGACATCAAAACGCGGACAGCCAGTCAAAACGTAACGCCGGCGACCAGCACAATGTTGCAGTACGGCTGGCATTCGCCTGTACGAACAATCGCCTTCGCTTGTCGGCTCAAGACCTTGAATTGTTCATGGGTGAGCAACTCACGACGACCCAACACGCCTTCGCCGTTCAGCTCTTCCAGCGCGACCAGGGCTGACGGCTTTTTATCGAAAATTTCCTGAGCCAGCACGTGGCTTTCGACCTGCATCTCACTGAGCACGACCTTCAAGGTGCTGACAAAGTCCGGAATGCCATGGGTCAAGGCCAGGTCGATCAATTCAACGCCCGTTGGAACCGGCAGGCCCGCATCCCCGATGACGACCAAGTCGCCATGCCCCAATGAAGCGATCAGCCGCGACAGCGCAATGTTGAGCAGAGGTGTCTTTTTCATGGAGTTTTAAACGCCTGTACATCGCTCAAGGCGGGAATCGAAGGTTGCGCGCCGGCACGGGTGACCGACAGTGCCGCAGCCACTTGCCCGAAGCGGATCGCCTGTGCCTCATCGTTACCCGCCGCCAGTGCCGCAGCGAAACCGCCGACGAATGTATCGCCAGCCGCCGTGGTATCGACAGCCTTTACCACGGGCGCGGGAAAATGCTCGAAGCGTTGGCCATCGGTAAACAGCGAACCTTGCGCACCGAGGGTGATGATCACCTTGCCGGCGCCCAAGGCAATCAGTCGGGTCGCCGCGGCTTGCGCGGTGTCCAGGGAGTCCACCGACAGACCGCTCAGGGCCGATGCCTCGCTCTCGTTGGGAATCAGGTAATCAATAGACGCGTACCAGTCCGGTGGCAGCGGGCGGCTGACCGGTGCCGGATTGAGGATGACCGTCTTGCCCAGTTCGCGGCCGCGCTTGAGCGCATGACCAACAGAAGCATCGGGTACTTCCAGCTGGCAGATGAGCACGTCCGCCGCGCGTATCACCGAATCAAAACGGTCAATGGCTTCAGCGGTCAACGCCCCGTTGGCACCGGGGACGATCACGATGGTGTTCTGACTGCTGTCGTCGACCACAATCAACGCCACGCCGCTGGAGCCGTCAATGGTGCTCACCGCCTGGCAATCGATCTGTTCGGCCAACAGCGCCCCGCGCAACGCCTCACCATAAGCGTCATTGCCCACGCAGCCGATCATCGACACCTGGGCCCCCAGCCGCGCCGCAGCCACGGCCTGGTTGGCACCCTTGCCGCCGGAGACGGTGGTAAACGACTGACCGATCAGCGTTTCACCGCCCTTGGGCAAGCGTGGTGCCCGGGTCACCAGGTCCATGTTCAAACTGCCTATTACCACTACTTTTGCTGGCATACATTGCTACTCATCGATTCTGTTTCGGCGGCGCTGTTGATTCAGCGGCTTTCTGTTTTCAACGGCTCTCTGCTTTCAACGGCTTTCTGTTTTCAACGGAAGTAGGCAAACACGCCGGCCAGCGGCGCCGTCGATTCACGTATGACAATACTCGGCGTCACGATCCGCTGATCGGTCGCCAGGCCCGGCGTGGCGATTCGCCGCAAAAGCACTTCGGCGGCCATTTCGCCGAGCTGCAGGATCGATTGCCCGACCGTGGTCAACGACGGGTAGACATAGCGACTCATCTGGATATCGTCGAAGCCGATCACCGACAACTCGCTCGGCACGCGAATGTTGCGCTCGGCGGCGGCCCGTAGCACGCCGATGCCGATCATGTCGTTGGCCGCAAAAATGGCGGTAGGCGGATTGCTTGCCAGCAGAATCGCGGCGGCGCTGTAACCGCCGGTGCTGGTGAAATCGCTTTCCAGCGTGCGCTCGGGAGAGACTTCGACACCCGCCTCCTTCAAGGCCCGGCGATAACCCGCCAGACGCATCTGCGCCACACTGGTGTTTTCCGGCCCGCTGATGGTGGCGATATCCCGGTGCCCCAACTCCAGCAGGTGCCGGGTCGCCAGGTACGCGCCGTATTCATGGTCGATGCGCACCAGGTCCGCATCGACACCGTCCAGTCCTCGGTCGACGATCACCATGGGCGTACGGACGCCTTTCAGACCTTGTACCAGGCCACGGTCGCCACCGGCCGAGGCGACGATCAGGCCGTCGATGCGTTTTTCCAGCAGCACACGCAGGTAACTGCGCTGTTTGTCCGGATTGTCGTCGGAGTTGCACAGGATGACGCAGTAACCGTTTCGCTCGCAGTAATCCTCGATACCCCGGGCCAATTCGGCGAAATACGGGTTGAGGCTATTGGGCACCAACAGGCCGATGGTCGCCGTGGTCTTGGCCTTGAGCGAACGGGCCACGGCACTGGGGACGTAGTCGAGGGTCTGGATTGCCGCCTCGACCTTGATCCGGACTTCTTCACTGACCGGGCGGGTCTTGTTCACCACATGGGAAACCGTGGTGTAGGAAATGCCGGCAAGGGCTGCCACATCTTTGATGGTCGCCATGACTCAGGTCCGCCGGCTTGCGCGTTGACTGCGATAAGTGTCCAGCACCACCGCCACCACGATCACCGCGCCGGTAATGATGCGTTTGGTCGGCTCGGTTGCCCCGATCTGCGCCAGCCCCGCGGCCAGCACGGAAATGATCAGGACGCCAAAAAACGTGCTGATCACCGAACCGCGCCCGCCCATCAGGCTGGTCCCGCCGATCACAACGGCGGCGATCACTTGCAACTCAAGACCGGAGCCAGCATTCGGGTCGGCGGCTTCCAGGCGAGAAATCTGGAACAACGCGGCAATACCGGCCAGCAACCCCATCAGGCTGAAGACCAGGATCTTGTATGGCTTCGGATTGATCCCCGCCAATCGCACGGCCTCTTCGTTGGTGCCGATACCGATCAGGTAGCGACCGAACACCGTGCGGGTCAACACGGCCTGGGCGACGAAAATGATCAGCAAGGCGATGATGAACGACGGCGAAATGCCAAAGGCAATCGGATTGGACAACCAGGCGAACGCATCGCCGATGTAAGCCGTACGCGAACCGGTCATCTGGTACGCCACCCCACGGGCCATTTCCAGCACGCCCAGGGACACGATAAACGACGGAATCCGCCAGGCCACAGTGATCGAACCGGTGATGGTACCGGCGAGCGCCGCGACGGCCATGCCCAGCAGCGCCGCCGGCAGCACGCCCCAGCCCCAGCCAAGAATCGCCACGCTCACGGTCGAGGCCGCCAAAGCCAGCACCGAACCTACCGACAGGTCGATACCACCGATGATCAGCACAAAGGTCATGCCGACCGCCAGTACCATCAGGTCCGGAATCTGGTTGGCCAGGGTGCTGAACGTATCGTAGGACAGGAAATGACTGCTCAGCACCGAGAACAGCACGATCATCGCCAACAAGGCCCCCGCCAGGCCCAGATAGGTGCCCAGACCGTAGAAGTTGCCACTGCGTTTGCCGGCGAAAGAAGCGGTATTCATGGAAGATCCCTAGGCGCGGCTTCAAAGAGCTGCGCATCACGTTTTTGGTAGCCGGCGAAAGCAGCGGCGAGCAACTCATCCTGGGTCCAGTTGTCGCGATCGAATGTATCGATCAGCCTCCCCGCCGAAAGCACGCCGATCCGGTCGCAGATCAACATCAGCTCGCGCAAGTCGCTGGAGACCACCACCAGCGCCTTGCCCTGGCGGGTCAATTCGCCGAGCAGGTTGTAGATATCGAACTTGGCGCCGACGTCGATGCCACGGGTCGGCTCGTCGAACAGCAACACCGAGCAATCGCGCTCCAGCCAACGGCCGATGACGACTTTCTGCTGATTGCCGCCGGACAGCTCGGACACCAACTGTGCCGGACCGGAGCTGCGAATGCGCATGGCGTCGATCTGACGCTGGGCCAAAGCGTTTTCGCCATCGTTGTCGACAAAGCCCGCGCTGGAGATGCCAGGCATGTTGCCCAAGGCGATATTGGCGCCGATCGATTGGGTCAACAAAAGGCCTTCGCCCTTGCGGTCTTCGGTGATCAAGGCAATGCCATGACCGACCGCGTCCACTGGTGAACGGATACTGACGACCTGCTCCGGCGAACCCAAGGCAATCGTGCCACTGTCGGCGATATCGGCACCGAAGATCAGACGCAGCAACTCGGTGCGCCCCGCGCCGATCAAACCGGAAATCCCGAAAATCTCTCCAGCACGGACTTCGAACGACACGTCGCGAACCTTGTCGGCACGGCTCAGGCCCTTGACCGTCAACACCGGAGCGCCAATCTTGCGCGTCCCCATATCGATGTGTTCGCCGAGCTCGCGGCCGACCATCAGCGTGACCAGTTGCTCGCTGTTGTAGTTGGCCATCGGCTCGACACAGACCAGGTTGCCGTCGCGCAGCACGGCAATGCGTTGCGCGACTCGCGCCAGTTCTTCGAGGCGATGGGAGATGTAGATGATTGATACGCCGCGAGCCTGCAGGCGGGTGATCTGCTCGAACAGCATTTCGACTTCGCGGGCAGTGAGCATCGCGGTCGGCTCGTCGAGAATCAGCACATGACAATCGCCAATCAGGTTGCGGGCGATCTCGACCATTTGCTGGTGGCCGATGCCCAGTTCGCCGACCAGTGTATCCGGGTCAATGGCGTCGAGCCCGACATGAGCCATGGCCTCGATGGCAGCCTTGCGCAACTGCTTGCGACTGATCCACCCGCCCTTGCTGGGCAGGTTGTCGAGAAACAGGTTTTCCGCCACCGACAGGGTCGGCAGCAGATTGAGCTCCTGCATGACCATGCGGATACCCAGCGCTTCAGCCTGAGCCCGGCTACCCGGACGATAATCCTGCCCCTGAAACTGCATCTGGCCGGCGGTCGGCGTGACCAGCCCGCCAATAATTTTCGATAGCGTGCTTTTGCCTGCACCGTTCTCGCCGGTCAACGCCAGCACTTCCCCGCGCATGAGCGTCAGGTCGATGCCGGCCAGGACCGGTTGGGCGTAGGTCTTGCCGATACCGCTGACCGAGAGGACAGCGTTCGGAGCGCAAACTGACATAAAAACTCTCCATGCGCTCGTCCGCTGGACGAGCGCCGTTACGTCGCCAGAAGGCTACTTGGTGACCAGCTCTACCGGCGTTTCGATCACGCCATTGGCACCGCCGTCGACCTTCTCACCCTTGAGAATCTTCAATGCAGTCTCGATGCCGAACACAGCCTGTTTGGCCGCAAACTGGTCCGCGGTGGCCAGCACGCGACCATCCTTGAGCATCGGCTGGATGGCATTGATGTTGTCGTAGCCGACCACTTGCACCTTGCCGGCCTTGCCCGCGGCGCGCACGGCAGACACCGCGCCGACCGCCATGCTGTCGTTGCCGGCCAACAGGGCCTTGGTTTGCGGGTATTCGCTGAGAATCGACGCGGCGACCTTGTTGCCCTTGTCGATCTCCCAGTCACCGGATTGCAGGGACACGACCTTGATCTGCGCCGCCTCCATCGCATCCTTGAAACCTGCGGTTCGCTGCTGGGCATTGGTGGTGGTGGACACACCTTCGATGATGCCGACTTCGTCACCGGCCTTCAGCTGTTTGGCCAGGTAATCCCCCACCAGCCGTGCGCCCTTGCGGTTGTCCGGGCCTACGAACGGAACACTGATGTTTTTGCTTTTGACGACGGCTGGGTCCAGCTGGTTGTCGATGTTGATCACGGTGATGCCGGCATCGATGGCCTTCTTGATCACCGGGACCATGGCCTTGGAGTCTGCCGGTGCAATCACCAGTGCATTGACCTTGGCCAGGATCATCTGCTCGACGATGCGCGTCTGGCCTGCGGTGTCGGTTTCATCCTTGATGCCGTTGGAGATGAGCTCGAATTCGCCGGAGTGATCTTTCTGGTAGGCCTTGGCGCCGTCCTCCATGGTCAGGAAGAACTCGTTGGCCAGAGATTTCATGACCAGTGCGACTTTCGGCTTTTCAGCGGTTTCAGAAAAAGCCGAAGAGACAGGCAATGCAGCGGATGCGGCAGCCAGCATAGCGACAGCGAGAAGACGTCCAGCGAATGGCAGCTTCATGGGTTCACTCCGTTCTTATGATTATTGTGAGCAACGCTTGCGCTGGCGTAAGCTTCACGGCCCACCACGATGAAAAGCCATCATTGGAGCCGCGCAAACGTTTGCGTGAACCAAACTATGCGAACCCTGCCGATATTTGTCAACGACCTGAAAAGCGCTTTCACAGATGCGTGGCGAAAAAACGGCATTCAAATCATGCCGTGGTGTTGACCACCGATCCCATGCCGGACCCCTTGGCCAGCTCCTTGACCAGGCTCGCACTCACTTGCAGGATGGCGCCGTTGGTGTCGGCCACCTGCCCCTGAATGGCCGCTACCGCGGTGGTCTTGGCTTCCGGCGTCGGATAGGACGCCGCCTGGGCTTGCGCCAGTTGCTGCTGTTGCTCGCGCAATTGCTGCTGCAACTCCTTCAGACGCTTGAGCAAGACCTTCACCGCAACGCTGGTGTTATCGCTGGTTTCCGATTCGGCCTGTGCGCCGGCACTCTCCCCCAAACCGACCTGGCCCGTCTTATCCTGGGTGCCGTCGCTTTTATTTGCGCCCCGCGCTTGAGCAGCCGCATCAGCTGCTGCGTCGCTCAAGGCACGAAGGGTAGCGGCCGATTTGCCACCGATGGTGATGCCGGCGGCATTGGGAATGCCAACGGATAACGACATGTGAACTCCTGAAGTAAAAGATCCCTTGAGGGAGCATCGACCGGCGCGGGCGTTTCTTTAGTCGTTAGGGATGATTTGACCCGTTGAAATCTTAAACAAGATCGCGATCCGTTTCGGAGAGCCGAACGCGAAAGCTAAACATGTTCGGCATTCCGGACGCCCCGCCCCCGAAACCGCCCTGGACACAAACAGCAATACCGTTACAAATCATTAAGTTAAGTGTGTTTTTCGATTCAGAGTATTACTGGTACAGATCCTGCTCTTCCTCTCGCACCCCCGGCGTTCAGATTCGCCCGGGGCGTATCTAGATGAACCTGCATCTGCACCGTCTCACAACTAGAAGAGAAAAATAATGACATCTGCACTTAAGACCTTTGTTCCGGGCGCCTTGGCCCTCCTGCTGCTTCTGCCTACTGCCCTTCAGGCCAAAGAAGCCGAAACACAACAGAAACTGGCCAACGTGGTGATCCTCGCCACCGGTGGCACCATTGCCGGCGCAGGGGCCAGCGCCGCCAACAGCGCAACCTATCAAGCGGCGAAAGTCGGCATTGAACAGTTGATCGCCGGCGTTCCTGAACTGAGCCAATTGGCTAACGTTCGCGGCGAACAGGTCATGCAAATCGCCTCCGAAAGCATCACCAACGAAAACCTGCTGCAACTGGGTCGCCGCGTAGCCGAACTGGCCGACAGCAAAGACGTCGATGGCATCGTGATCACCCACGGCACCGACACCCTGGAAGAAACGGCGTACTTCCTGAACCTGGTGGAAAAAACCGAGAAGCCAATCATCGTCGTGGGCTCCATGCGCCCAGGCACCGCGATGTCCGCCGATGGCATGCTGAACCTGTACAACGCAGTGGCCGTGGCCAGCAGCAAAGACGCGCGGGGCAAAGGCGTGCTGGTGACCATGAACGATGAAATCCAGTCGGGTCGCGACGTCAGCAAAATGATCAACATCAAGACCGAAGCGTTTAAAAGCGCCTGGGGTCCGCTGGGCATGGTGGTAGAAGGCAAATCCTACTGGTTCCGCCTGCCAGCCAAGCGCCACACCATGGATTCCGAGTTCGACATCAAGACCATCAAGAGCCTGCCTGACGTCGAGATCGCCTACTCCTACGGCAACGTCAGCGATACCGCCTACAAGGCCCTGGCTCAATCGGGCGCCAAAGCCATCATCCACGCAGGCACCGGCAATGGCTCGGTATCGTCGCGGGTAGTTCCTACCCTGCAAGCCCTGCGCAAGGACGGCGTGCAGATCATTCGCTCCTCCCATGTCAACGCAGGTGGCTTTGTATTGCGCAACGCCGAACAGCCTGACGATAAATACGACTGGGTCGTGGCCCACGACCTGAACCCGCAAAAGGCGCGGATCCTGGCGATGGTCGCGTTGACCAAAACCAATGACAGCAAAGAACTGCAACGGATGTTCTGGGAGTACTGATTCGCCCTCGCCCGACCGGATCCGGTCGGGCACCCCGTGCGCCATTCGCCAGCCTTGGCGAGTGGCTGCCGCTGGAACTTACATAAAAACTCCCTTCGCCTTACGCCAAACGGAACAAATCGCTGTCAGAGGATTTTCTTGATTTTTAAGCAGTTGCGAAATGGCCTACAGTTAAATACTGTATGCACGTACAGCTTAATAAGGATAATTCCGTGGACACCACCTCTGCCTCTCCTGACACCTATGTACGCATGGGCCTGCGCGTTCAGAAAATCATCAACTCTCCCACCGCACAAAAGGCCAGGGCAGCGCTGATCTTCCGCCTGCCTGACGAACCAGTGGATGAATGGGAACGCTTGCTGGAAGAAATCGACGAAAACGACAACGTCACCCTCGCCTATCGCGACGATGGCGGCGTGCAGATTTTCTGGGTTGTGCCGAAGGAAGATTGAGTCGATGAGTGTCCGCTGGTTTGCTTTGCTGTTTCTGTTTTTTGTCGTGGGTGCGCAAGCCGACGCGCCGCGCACCTTCACCGAAGCGAAAAAGGTGGCCTGGAAGCTCTACGCGCCCCAATCCACCGAGTTTTACTGTGGCTGCAAATACACCGGCAACCGGGTGAACCTTGCCACCTGCGGTTATGTGCCCCGTAAAAATGCCAAACGCGCAGCCCGCATCGAGTGGGAGCATATTGTTCCGGCCTGGCAAATCGGTCATCAACGCCAGTGCTGGCAAGCGGGCGGTCGCAAGAACTGCACCCGCTACGACCCGGTTTACCAGAAGGCCGAGGCTGATTTGCACAACCTGGTGCCCAGCATTGGCGAGGTCAATGGCGATCGCAGTAACTTCAGCTTTGGCTGGTTGCCCGAGCAGTCGGGGCAATATGGTTCCTGCCTGACCCAGGTCGACTTCAAGGCCAAGAAAGTCATGCCCCGCCCTTCCATTCGCGGCATGATCGCCCGGACCTACTTCTACATGAGCAAGCAGTATGGCTTGCGCCTGTCGAAACAGGATCGGCAACTCTACGAAGCCTGGGACAAGACCTATCCGGTACAGGCCTGGGAGCGCCAACGCAATCAGAGCGTGGGTTGCGTCATGGGGCGCGGCAACGAGTTCGTCGGCCCGGTAGACATGAAGGCCTGCAGCTGAATCCAGAACAGGACACCTGAAACGACAAAGGCCTCGGGGCTAAACACCCGAGGCCTTTTTTGTTTCTTCAACGTCTGCACTACGTTATTGAGCGACTGGACGCTCAAGCACCAGCAATTCGATGTTCTGTTTCTTCGAGCGAGTGAGCGCCGCGCGGACTTCATCCTGTTTGGCTTCGGCCTCGGCTTTCGAGTTGAACGGCCCCATCAGGATTCGGGTATTGCCATTCTCCTTGACGACGCTGGACATGAAACTGTGCTCGATCAGCCAGCCACTCAGATCGCTGACCGCCTGAGGGGTTTCACCTCGCACTTCAAGATCCCATTGCGGACCGGACACTGGAGCGGGTACAGCAGCCATGGCCGGCTTGGGCTTCGGCGCATCCACACTGCTGCCCTCACCACATCCTGCCAGTGCCAATATCGCGATGACCAAAACCATTTTGCGCACGACGCTTCCCTCTAAATGCATAAAGCGGCGATTTTAACACCCATGAATACTTCAAGAGTGCCGTAAAATGGGCTCAAAACAACGAGAATGATGGTTACGGCCTCTGTATAGTTACGCCTTGGGAATTAATGCCGCATCTGCGCGTCAGAAAGAGGCACCCAAACCGCGAGACTTCGCACTAATCTATACATAACACCGACCTCTGCACTGTCCGAATCAGGTGCCCCACAAAGCAATCAAGGAGAAGACCATGCTGATACTCACCCGCAAAGTCGGTGAAAGCATAAACATAGGTGATGACATTACGATCACCATCCTGGGCGTAAGCGGCCAGCAAGTCAGGATCGGTATCAACGCCCCGAAGGACGTTGCAGTGCATCGTGAAGAAATTTACCAGCGCATTCAGGCCGGCCTGACCGCCCCGGAAAAGCCGCAATCCTGAATCCTGTTGCAGTCAGTAGCCAGCCCGTTCAGTCCGGAATCACGGCTGGCTAAAGATTCAGCATCCCATCGCCCTGCGCATTTACCCCCCCCCACCCCCTAGGGGCCGATACTAGCGGCAAGCTTTACCCTATTGCTGTCAGACTTTTCTGGTTTACCCCAGGGAAGGATGCGTTCGCTCCGTGGTTAACCAAGCATTACGCCCCGTGCCATGCCCGTCGCCGCTACTACCATCAGCAGTACCAACAGCGCCTCGATATGACTGATCCGTGCAAACAGCTTCGCACGGCCAGTATCGATCGTCACTTTACGGGCAAGCGCTATCCGCCATTTGATCAGCGTCACCATGGGTGCGATTTCCAGCAGCAAGATCAGGACGAACAGCGTCATCTTCAGATGAAACAGCGGTTGATGCAGGTAATAGTCCGTACCCTTCTCGTACCCGCCAAACGCTCGCATCCCCCCACTGATCAATAAAACGACAGCTGAAATACCCCAGATATTGTCCGCCATCAGAACACTGCGCACCTCTGTGGCCCCGTCGGCCAAACGCCGAAAAGCCGTGCCCCGAACCAACACCGCCCAGAATCCCAAGGCAAATGCCAGAAGATGAACCGCCGCCAGAAACCAGTGAGTCAGCATCGAGAAACTCCTGCCAGGTCGAAGTTGTATGAGCCAGTCAGTAGTAGCCCATGAAATGGCTGTGTGCACGGTGTTCGTCGACAATGCTCGAAACACAACATGACAGACCAACTAGACTCCACTGCGCCGGTATTGAGCGTCCGCGGCAGTGCCCGCCCCAACAGCAACTCACTCCCACCGCATTGAACTGAGTAAACAAAATCATGTGTGAATCATGTGATTCAAGCTCTGCTTCAAACACAACAGGCCGTCGTCGTTTTCTTCAACTTGCCGGATTGAGCGCAGGCGCCCTGCTGCTGACCGGCACACTGCCCGGCAAGATCATCCAGGCAGCCGAAAAAGCGTCAGCCCCACCCAAACCACAAAACGTAATCAGTCCCGACATGGCGTTGAAAAGACTGATGGAGGGCAATGCACGATATGTAGGCGGTACTTCCACAACGCACGATTTCAAGGCAGAGCGAGAGGCCCTGGTGTCCGGCCAGAATCCGTTCGTGGCCGTGCTGAGCTGCTCCGACTCGAGGATCGCCCCGGAATATGCGTTCGACACCGCGCGCGGCGATCTTTTCGCCATCCGCGTCGCGGGCAACTTCGTTACGCCGGAAGGCTTGGCCAGTCTTGAATACGGAGTTGCCGTACTAGGCGCCCCGCTGATTCTCGTACTAGGGCATGAGAGCTGCGGCGCCATCGAGGCCGGCATCAAGGCGGTCAAGGATCAGACGATTTTCCCCGGCCATATCCCGAAACTGACTGACGCACTCAAGTCGGCAGTCGAGGCAGTACTCAAGCAGCCCGGGAACTTGATGGAAAACGCCACCGTGCAAAACGTCAAAAACTCGGTCAACAGCCTGAAACAGGCCTCGCCATTGCTGACCGATGCGCAGAGCAAAGGCATGCTTAAGATCGTGGGCGGTATCTATCGCCTGGCGAGCGGCAAGGTAGAGTTGATCGTTTGATCCGCAACGCGCACGCCCCCAGCATCGGTGCATGACCTCGCATGCAAAGAGCCCAGCGCGACGGCTGGGCTCTGGTTATCTTCGGTTTTGCATCATTTTATCCGCTAGGGTTCTGGCCCTCTCGATCAACAGGTTCTGCCTGTCCTCGTGGGTAGCTCCACCCACAATCGGAGCAGTCAGATTGCTTTCGGCAATCAATGCAGCGCAGAAATATCGATCCCAGACAGCCGAGTCCACAGGTGCCTGCTTGCTCACTTGATCGGTGTTCATAGGCGGCTCCTTTTGATGAGGTCGCTTCGCTAGTTTACGCCTGAATGACAAAAAATCCGGGCCAACACTCACAGTGGCTCGCCATTCGTCGCCTGCCAGAACACCACGATGAATTCGCCCGTATCCGTGGCTTGAGGCTTGCTAAGATCGCGCGTAGCAGCGCCGGAATGACAGGATTCTGACGCCGCAGCCATTCAATCAATGCTTAAGGACTCCAGCGATACGCTTGGTCAGTCACCGGGAGATGTAACGTGTCAACGCTCAACGAAATCGCAATGAACCACGCGAGAATGGCCAAGGAAAAAGCAGGAAAGTCGACCGAACTGAGCGAGCGCCACCTCCAGATCGTAGGGAGCTTCGAAGTACCGTCCATTGAAGAACAGCAGAACATCCCACTGCACCTGATCGCTGGAGCACAGGAAAGCCACCATGGCCTCGCAGCGACCTTTGCCCTCTGACGTCTACTGAAGCTGGCGACGACCTGAACGATTTACTCGGTAATCATCCGGTATCCGTTCAGCAATCGTCGCGCCTAGATAACCCGACACTGCTTTTCTGATCCGGGCATCTCATCTTTCAAATACAGCGAAGTGATTGCCAGCTGGATGCAAGGTTCAGCAAATAACACGCAATGACTTGTGGATTGAAAATCCATGAACTAGACATAACTCCACAGTCAGCTTCCCTGAAAATCGATAATGATTCTTGGTACTAACAAGGGTTTTATGCTCCTTGCCATACGAGCAAAAAAACGAAGTCCTTCAGCGCATCGAAATTGTTAAGCCTGGCACTACAGCAGGCGCTGTCTGTAGCAGTGAGCATCCTTGGATAAAACAAAGTGCGTTATGCGAGCTCATGCCTTGAGCAAACACTAGCGCCTGATTCGCAGTTAGTTGATCCACTCACTTATCCGGCTTGACGAATGGAGATGCATGTTCATGAAAAACCCAATACCGAGAGCCCTTGGCGGTACGGTGATATTGCTGGCGTCATTCATATCCACTTTCACACACGCAGCAGATATCACTCCCGCTGAAATGAAGGCTATCGCCACGGAAGGCTACATCTACGGCCTGCCCATCGTGATGAACTATGCGATCATGTACGACTACGCCGTAGACAAAAACTCCGGACAGTTCAAGGCGCCGTTCAACCAGATTCATAGCCTGCACCATGTCGCGACTTACAAGGACACAGCTGTTATTTCACCAAACAGCGACACGCCCTATTCGATGATATTCATGGACCTGCGCAGCGAGCCGATGGTGTTATCGGTACCGGCGGTAGAGAAACCACGGTACTACTCGGTACAACTCATCGACGGCAGCACCTACAACTACGGTTACATCGGCAGCCGCGCCACCGGCAACGAAGCCGGCGACTACATGGTAGTCGGACCCGAATGGAAGGGCGCGACCCCACCGGGCATCAAGAAGGTGTTTCGTTCCGGCACGCAATTCCCCTTCGCGCTCTTTCGCACCCAACTCTTCAACCCGGATGACCTGCCGAACGTGGTAAAGGTCCAGTCAGGCTACAAGGCACAGCCGCTATCAGCCTTTCTCAAGCAACCTGCGCCGCCTGCCGCGCCGGCGATCGACTTCCCGAAGATCAACACGGACCTCGCAAAGACCGGTTTCTTCAAGTATCTCGACTTTGCCTTGCAGTACGCCCCGGCCGCACCGGATGAAGTGGCGATCCGGGCGAAACTTGCCCGGATCGGCATTGGCGCCGGCAAGGACTTCAACTTCCAGGATATGTCCGCCGAGCAAAAGGCCGCAGTGGTTCAGGGCATGCAGGCCGGGCACGCGCAGGTCGAGGAAGGGATCAAGAATCTCGGCACGAAGATCAATGGCTGGAACATTGTCGGTGCCGGCGGCGACAGCGCCTTCTACAACGGCGACTGGCTGAAGCGTGCTGCCGTCGCGCAAGCAGGCATTTATGCCAACGATGCCGAGGAAGCCACGTATCCGCTGTCCAAGACCCTGCCCAATGGCGAGCCGCTTGACGGCAGCAAGCACAGCTACACCATCACCCTTCCCGCCGGACAATTCCCGCCGGTCAACGCCTTCTGGTCAGTGACCATGTACGACGGCAAGACGCAACTGCTCACCAAGAACCCGATCAATCGCTACCTCATCAACTCGCCCATGCTGCCCGAGATGAAGAAGAATGCGGACGGCTCGTTGACGCTGTATATCCAGAAGGATTCGCCCGGCGCAGACAAGGAAAGCAACTGGCTGCCGGCACCGAATGATCTGATCTACCTGGTGATGCGGCTGTATTGGCCGAAGACAGAAGCGCCGTCCATCCTGCCGCCTGGCAAGGGAACCTGGAGTCCGCCCGAGATCGTCAAAGCCAATTGACCGGACGCAGGGTCATACGTCAATCATGACCCTGTCTAGCCCTGAAACAGGTGCAAACCTTATTCAGGACGGGACAACGTTCTGAAGAAATCCAAGAATCGAGTAGGAGGCGGGGTTGCCCCCGCCGTCCTCTCACACCACCGTACGTACGGTTCCGTATACGGCGGTTCCTGCCTACTGACAAACAACGTCAGCGAGCTTGGTTCCGTTGATGTGTCGCCTGCGGTATCTAAGCGCCCAGACCGGCCCTCGGAGCTTCCGGCTCCTACCTCCTAATGGTCTTGACCTCCGCTACGCGGAGTTTCTGCTTTACGCTCCAACAGAGATCACACCCGACTATCCACTCATGGCAGGTTCAGCCCTTCATTACTCCGGTTTCGAGCAACTACTACGGCCTCTGCTGACTTCTGTCGCCCATCCCGTCATCTCGCGACGCCGGTAGCACATGGCAGGCTAAACAGATCTCCCAGGGTAATTCGCGCGACCTTCCTGCTTATGCCTGTCGGATCTACGTCGCAGCGTTCCGTGCAAGTATCGGGCTTTGAAGATATTGGCCTTCTTACCCCGCTGCGCCGCCTCTATCCGCTTCCTGTTCGTCAGGCCAGCATTTTGCCTCGGGCTTCCTTCAGATTCGCAGTCACCCGCGACACCCTTGCCTCTGGCTAACACTTCCCCTTGCCGGGTGTGTAGAGGACTTTCACCTCCAAGTCACCAGCGTGGCCACCACAGCCAAGCTGGTTGCGCTTACGCGCAACGCGCCATGCCTGGCGCACCAACAAAAAAAGGCCCACCTTTCGGTGAGCCCTTCTAGACCGCCCAGCAGAGCGGATTTTGTTTGGTAGGCGCGATTGGACTCGAACCAACGACCCCCACCATGTCAAGGTGGTGCTCTAACCAACTGAGCTACGTGCCTGCTGTGAGGCGGCATTCTACGGAATTCCGGAGGGGTGTCAACACCTTTTTTCGAGCTAACCCTATGAATATGCAAAATATTTAATTTTGCCGGTACAAAGAAGATTTTCCGGGTGGCTGGCGGGCGATTTTCAACTCGGGTAGGATCAACGCACTCGTAAAATATATTAAACAGAGGCTGCCGGATGGCTAACACTCCCTACCCAGAATCCTACTACGCCGCATCGGCCAATGCGGTTCCACCGCGCCCGGCGTTGCAGGATGACGTGGAGACCGATGTCTGTGTGATTGGCGCCGGTTATACGGGGCTGTCCTCTGCCCTGTTTCTGCTGGAGAACGGCTTCAAGGTCACGGTGCTCGAAGCCGCCGGAGTGGGTTTCGGGGCGTCCGGGCGTAATGGCGGCCAGATCGTTAACAGCTATAGCCGCGATATCGATGTCATCGAGCGCACGGTCGGTCCCAAGCAGGCCCAATTGCTGGGGCAGATGGCGTTCGAGGGTGGGCGAATCATTCGTGAGCGGGTCGCCAGGTACAACATTCAGTGCGACTTGAAGGACGGAGGCGTGTTCGCCGCGATGACCGCCAAGCAGATGGGGCATCTCGAATCCCAGAAGCGCCTGTGGGAGCGTTTCGGGCACACCCAGCTTGAGTTGATGGATCAACGCCGCATCCGCGAGGTGGTTGCTTGCGATCAGTACGTCGGCGGGATGCTCGACATGAGTGGCGGCCACATCCATCCGCTTAACCTGGCACTGGGTGAAGCGGCGGCGGTCGAGTCCCTGGGTGGCACGATTTACGAGCAGTCGCCCGCTGTGCGCATCGTGCGCGGCGCGAATCCGGTGGTGCACACGCCGCAGGGTAAGGTCCGGGCCAAATTCATCATCGTCGCCGGTAACGCTTATCTGGGCAACCTGGTGCCGGAACTGGCCGCCAAGTCGATGCCTTGCGGCACACAGGTGATTACCACCGAGCCACTGGGCGAAGAACTGGCCAAGACCCTGTTGCCTCAGGATTATTGTGTCGAAGACTGCAATTACTTGCTCGACTACTACCGCCTCAGCGGCGACAAGCGCCTGATTTTCGGTGGTGGCGTGGTGTATGGCGCGCGGGATCCGGCGAACATCGAAGCAATCATTCGACCGAAGATGCTCAAGGCATTCCCGCAGCTCAAGGACGTGAAGATCGATTTCGCGTGGACGGGCAATTTCCTGCTGACCCTGTCGCGCCTGCCCCAGGTCGGACGCCTGGGCGACAACATCTACTATTCCCAGGGTTGTAGCGGCCACGGCGTGACCTACACGCATCTGGCGGGCAAGGTCCTGGCCGAAGCGCTACGCGGCCAGGCCGAGCGTTTTGATGCGTTTGCCGACCTGCCACACTACCCGTTCCCTGGCGGACAAATGCTGCGTACCCCGTTCGCGGCACTGGGCGCCTGGTATTACGGATTGCGGGACAGGTTCGGGTACTAAGCGGCACGCAATACATTGTGGGAGCGAGCCTGCTCGCGATATCGGTCTAGCAGCCAACGAATATGTTGGATGTTACGACCTCATCGCGAGCAAGCACGCTCCCACAAGTTTTTGGGGGGTTAGAGACGATCCCGCGCGATACCGCTGCGAATCCGCAGGATGTCCGCCAGCACCGCCAGGGCGATCTCTGCTGGCGTCTTGCTGCCCAGGTTCAGCCCGATCGGCGCGTGAATCCGCCCCAACTCGACCTCCCCCAGACCACCAATGCGCCGCAGGCGCTCGAAGCGCTTTTGCGAGGTCTGCATGGAGCCCATCACACCGATGTAAAACGCCTCGGTGCGAACAGCCTCCATCATCGCCAGGTCATCGATACGTGGATCATGGGTCAACGCCACCACCGCCGTATCGCTGTGACAGCCGCCGTCGGCGATGAACACCGACGGCAGTTGGCGACGAATCTCCACGTTTTCCAGCACGACGCCTTCCAGCACTTCGTCCCGCGGGTCACACAAAATCACCTCGAACCCAAGCCCCACGGCAAACTCCGCACAGGCCTGGGCGACACTGGAATACCCCGCCAGCAGCAAGCGCTGTGCCGCGCCGACGCGCACGCGCACCCGGTCGATCTCACGCTCGATACGCACACCCTGCTCACGGTCATCGAACAGGCTGCGCGCACCGCTTTGCAGGTCGACTTCGCGGATCAACCGACGCCGGCCCAACAGCGCCGACTCCAGTTCCCGCAGATGCGCTTGCACCTCGCAATCGCCATCAAGCTTCTCGACCAGCACGTCCAGCACCCCGCCGCATGGCAGGCTGACGCGCGAGCGTGGGTCGTCGCCTTCGCCGTAACGAACAACGTTGACCGGATCCAGAAACGCGCCCTCGGCGACGCGCTCCAGAAAGTCTTCCTCGACACAGCCACCGGACAACGAGCCAATCCAGTGCCCCTGCGTGTTCACCGCCAGCAGCGAACCCGGTGCGCGCGGTGCCGAGCCGTAAGTGGCCAGCACCGTACACAGCCAGATGCGCTGTCCGGCCGCCGACCACTCCAGCGCCCGGCGTATCACTTGCAGATCGAGATGCTGCATGTCAGTGGGCCTTGTGCTCGAGCGGCGGCGCATCGGCCCGCAACTTTTGCACGTCGTTCACTGCCAGGTCGCTCGGCTGACCGCCCCACCCCTGACGCAGGTAGTTCAGTAGATCCGTGAGTTGCTCGTCGCTCAATTTCGCGGCGAACCCTGGCATCGGTTGCATGTGTTCGAAACCGGAGAACTTCTGCTCACCGATACCGTCGTCGATCACCCGTACCAGGTTGCGCGGATCTTCCAGGCGCAGCGTGGTGTTGCCGCGCATGGCCACCGCGATGTGCGGCTTGCCCTCACCGCCCGGCGCATGGCAACCGGCGCAGACATTCAAATATTCCTGACGGCCGCGCTGGGCGCTCGGGCTCAGCTTGTCCAGCGGCACTTCGGTGAGCACTTTCGCCGCAGGCGGCTGATCGCCGAGCAGGAAAGTCGCCATCGCCGCCAGATCCGGATCGCTGAGGCCCTGGGTGCTGTTGTGGAACACCGGGAACATCTCGTTGAACATCGTGCCCTGGGCGCTCATGCCGTGCTTGAGGAACGAGCTCAGGTCCTGATGATTCCAGCCACGGGCCGCCAGGTCAGTGGCCAGCAGGCTCGGTGCCAGATAGCCATTGAGAATGCCACCGGTCATGCGCTTGTCCTGTTGCATCGCGCCAGGCAAGCCGCGTGGGGTGTGGCACTCGCCACAGTGACCCAGCACGTCGACCATGTATTGGCCGCGCTTCCAGGCTTCGCTCTTGCCTTCGGCAGGCTCCAGCTTCACGTCCTTGCCGTACATCATGTTCCAGGCCATCAGGCCCAGGCGCACGTTGAACGGGAAGCTCAGACTGGTGACCGGCGCAGCGCGCTCGATCGGCTCGACGGTTTTCAGGTAGGCATGAATCGCGTCGGAATCTGCTCGCGGCATCAGGTGATACGAGGTGTAGGGCATCGCCGGATACAGGTTCGCGCCATCGCGGCGCTTGCCTTCGGTCAGCGCGACAAAGAACTCGTCATCGCTGTACAGGCCGATGCCGTGCTCTTTGCTCGGGGTGATGTTGGTGCCGTAGATCGTGCCGAACGGCGACACGATCGGCAGGCCGCCCGCGTACGGCGCACCACCCGGTGCGGTATGACACGCCATGCAGTCGGCGGCGCGGGCGAGGTACTCGCCTTGCTTGGCCTGTGCATCATCCGCGTGAGCCGCCACCACAGGCGCAGCCAGACCAACCGCCAACGCCAGGCGGCTAAGTAGAAGCTTCATGCTTAACCCTCCTTGACCAGGCCGAGATCGGTCAGCACGTTGCGGGTGGCGCTGTAGTAGCGCACGTACCCGGTGCAACGGCAGATGTGATGACCCAGGCTGTCCTCGATGACTTTTTCCAGCTGGCTTTTGACGATGGGCTGACGCTGCAGTTTTTCCACCAGCACGGTTGCGGCATTGACGAAGCCCGGAGCGCAGTAGCTGCACTGGAAGGCGAATTCATCGACGAAACGCTGCTGGATCGGGTTCAGCTCGGTGACCTTGCCCTGCTCGTCGCGGGTCGCATGGCCTTCGATAGTCCGAACCTTCTTGCCTTCGAAATAGTGCGCGCCGGTGATGCAGGTGCGCACTTCTTCGCTGGTGCCGTCCGGGTTGTCGACGATCACCACGCAGGCGTGGCAGATGCCCTGGCCGCAGCCCAGGCGCGAGCCGGTGAGGTTCTTGTACTCGTGCAGGTAGTCGATCATCGGCAGGTCATCAGGGATGTCCACTGGGCCGACGGATTGACCGTTGAGGGTCAGTTGAAGCGGACGGTTAGCCATTGAGGGCCTCCTTGATGCGTGCAGAAGTGATAGGCAGGTCGCGGACACGTTTACCGATGGCATGGGCCACGGCGTTGCCGATGGCACCGACCACCGGGATCATCACCACCTCGGCGATACCCTTGGATGGGTCGCTTGGCGACAGTGGCGGCAGGATGTCCGCCGTCTGTTTCCACACTGCGACGTGACGCGCCATCGGCAGGCGGTAACGGTTGAAGTTCCAGTCACCCTCCCCCGGCCCGCCTTCGTACAGCGGCATCTCTTCCATCAGCGCATGGCCGATGCCCATGGCGATACCGCCTTCGAGCTGGCCCCTGACCAGTTCTTCCACCAGCACCCGACCGCACTCGACCCACGAGTGATGGTTGAGCACCGACACTTCGTTCGAACCCTTGTTGACCTTCACTTCCACCAGCGTCGCGACCGGGCTGTAGTAAGTCACCGCCGCGTTGTTCAGCTGGGTCGCCGGGTAGGCGATGCCCTGCCGATCCAGCAGATGGAAACCGGCGCTATTCATCTGCGCCTTCTTCGCCTTCGGTGCACCGTCGCCGTACTTCACCGCCAGGCCGTCGAGCGGCAAGCGCTCACGCACGCCGTCGATGCTGAACTCGGCCTCGGCCCAGCTCCAGCGGTTGAAACCGTGCACGGTGGCGCCACTCACCAGGCCACGCTCGTGAATGCGCTTGGCCAGCATGGCGAATGGCAGTGGCTCCATCCCGTTGGCCGTGAGCTTGCCGTCGACCCAATGGGCGTCTTCGCGGCGCACTACGTAAGGGTTGGCCTGACCTCCGTAAGGGCCTTGTCGCCAGATCTCCAGCGCCGCCGGCCACAGGCCGTGGTTGAACAGCACGCGCGCCGCTTCACGGGTGGCGTGGCTGAAGTAGTACGCCGAGTTGGTGGCCGACGAAGCCGAAGCGACCTTGCCGACCCAGCGTGGGTTGCGCAGGAAATTGTCCTGCTCGGCCTGGCTCATGATGTACGGGTTACCGCCACTGACCAGCTGCAACTCTTTCCATTCGGTTTCGCCGGTCTTCACTTCGTGCGCTGGAATACCAAGGAAGTCGGCCACGACCATGGCTTGCGAGGTGGACATGCCGGTGCCGATTTCGATACCGATGTGGCGCAGGCTGATGCGACCTTCGGCAGTGAATTCAATGCTGGCCATCGGCGCTTCGGAACCGGTGCCGAAGTCTTTCTGGCAGATGGCGAACCCCACCCCGTACCAGTTGTCCGGGTCGGCGGCTTCGCGTTGCTTCTTGATCGCCTCGCGGTTTTTCCAGGTGTCGTGGACGGCCGCCTTGTCGAGAATCTCGTGCAGGCGCAAGGCACCGGCCGGGATCGCACCCTGGGTGTTTTTCATGCCCGAGCGCAGTGCGTTTTTGCGGCGCAGTTCAATGGCATCGACACCCAGGCGACCGGCGATTTCATCGACCATCATCTCGGTCGCTGCCATGCTTTGCAGGGTGCCGTAGCCACGCATCGACCCGGCTTCAACGGCGCGGGAGTGATAGGCCGTGACCTGCAGATCGTTCTGCGGCATGTAGTAGATCGACTGTGCCGCCGTGGCGCCCACCGCTGCCACCGACGGGCTGTAGTTGATTCGCCCGCCACCGTCGACGCTCATCTCGGAGCGGAAAATCTTGAAGCTGTGGTCGTTCTTGTCCACCGCCAACTGGTAGCGGATGTCGAACGGGTGACGCTTGATGCCGCTCTGGAACTGCTCGTAGCGGTCGTTGGCCAGGCGCACCGGCACACCGGCGCCGTACAACGCGGCCAACGCTGCGTAGTAGACGAAAATGTTGTGGTCCTTGGAGCCGTAACCGACGGTGTAACCCGGGTGCATGTTCAGGTTGGCCAGGCCGAAACGCGACGGCGCGATCATCTTCGCGGTTTCGGTCGCCGCTTCCAGCGGACACTGGGTGGCAACGACGAAATGCAGGGTCTTGGTGGCCGGGTCGTACCAGCCGTTGCCGTTGTCCGGCTCCAGGGCGGCCGGCTCGATCGACGGGGTCTTGTAGCGCTCGTCGAACACCAGCCAGTTGTCCGGCGGCGTATCGATCTGCTGCTTCATGCGCTCGGCGTAGAACAACCCTCGCTCGGTCAGGTTGCCGTGCAGGTTCGGCTGGGAGTTCCACACCGGACGACGGTTTTTCAGCATCGGGAACAGGATCGAATCCTTGAGGCTGGCGAACTCGTCTTCGTCCGCCGAGGTCGCGCCGCCGACGCGCACGTAGCGGAAGCTGCCGTAAGGATCGCCTTCATAAAACGGCGCTTTATCGCCGTAGCGGATTGCCTTGTCATTGAATTTGAGTTGGTTCTTGGCCTGACGGAAGCGCTCGAAATCGTTCCAGATCAGGATCGCCACCGGGTGGCCGATGAACATCGGCACCTTGCCGGCCGGCAACAGCGGATCCGGGGCGTGCTCCTCAGGGAACACGATACCGTCCTTGACCAGGTCTTCGGCGGTGACGATGCGGTCCGGTTGCAACTCGACACCGAGCCACGACAGGTCGATGCCTGCAAAGATGTGGTCGGCCTTGATGGTTTTCAGCAGCATGGCGTGGCCTTGCTGCTGCGGCCAGCCCGGCATGTCCTTGGCGCGGATGTCGCGGGCAAAGACTTTGCTGCCGCAGACCTTGGACAAGGCATCGTTACGGGCGCGCGCCTTGCCATTGTTGCCGAGCCACTGCTCGGACGGCACGGTCACGCTGTTTTCCATCAAGGCGGCCAGCGCCTGGCTGCTCAATGGCGTGAGCGTCACGCTCACGCCCGCTACCAGCCCGCCCTGAAGGAACGAGCGCCGGGATATATCACGGTTGGACATGGATCATCCTCTGGGCGGTTATGGGGTCCGCCCTTCTGATTATGTACTGGAAAATCTCGAGTCTTGCAGAAGCCCCTTCTGACGATACAAAGGGCTGTTGTTGACAGTGCAAAGCTGACCGAAAGGTTAAGTTTATAGGCTTATGGCCTTACGGAAAACTAAAAACTGACCAGCAAATCAAAAAAACGCGACGATTCGACGCAGCACAGTAATAGTAGCCGTGAATCTCGGTAGCGCGAGGTCAGAGGTGCCGCTGAACGACGGCGTCGTCAGCACCCAATCGGCCAGTCCTGCAAAGAGGTGCGCAGAAAGGTCCGACTGGAAAAAGGCGAGAGGAGAAAAAACTGAATTCCAGATCGAGTAGGAGGCGGATTTACATCCGCCGTCCTCTCACACCACCGTACGTACGGTTCCGTATACGGCGGTTCAGGTTAAGCGGTTAAGCCGGGTTATCGTGTCCAGTATTGAGACCAGCCCGAGTCGATCCCAGAGTTTCTTCGGCAGCGCCTGATTCATATGGGGTGCTCCCGAATTCCACCAAGGGCCTCGACCGTTGAATGCTGAGTGACAAGCACGAGCTTCGTTGAGCCCTAGACGCATCAAGGGGAAACAGTCTTCTCTTGGAGAATATTCTGCGTTTCAGCATTCGACGAGACTCTGGCGCCTACTGGCGGCATAACCTGTTCGGCCCTTGGTGGCGGGGTTATTCGCCACTTACTACGGCCTCGGCTGACTTCTGCACGCTCATCCCGTCGCCTCTCGACGCTCGGTAGCACACTGGCAAACGTGCAGATCTCCCAGGGTAATTCGCGTGACCTTCCTGCTTATGCCTGTCGGATCTACGTCACAGCGTTCTGTGCAAGTATCGGGCTTTGAAGATGCTTGCCTTCTTACCCCGCTGCGCCGCCTCTATCCGCTTCCTGTTCGTCAGGCCAGCAGTTTGCCTCGGGCTTCCTTCAGATTCGCAGTCACCCGCGACACCCTTGCCTCTGGCTAACACTTCCCCTTGCCGGGTGTGTAGAGGACTTTCACCTCCAAGTCACCAGCGAGGCCACCACAGCCAAGCTGGTTGCGCTTACGCGCAACGCGCCATGCCTGGCGCACAAACAAAAAACCCCGATCTTTCGACCAGGGTCTTTGCTATCGACTCGAAGTAACCAGTGGTTTCTTCGTAGCTCCAAGGCGTTCAGTGGGCCTCGGGGCAGATATGGCGCAGCGGACGGGACTCGAACCCGCGACCCCCGGCGTGACAGGCCGGTATTCTAACCGACTGAACTACCGCTGCGTATCGCTTTGAGCTGACGCTCAATTAACTCGTCTGATTAAAAGCTCTGAGACTTTTCAATCTCTCTTTCAATCTCGAATCAGGGCGGACCTGACTCGGAAAATATGGCGCAGCGGACGGGACTCGAACCCGCGACCCCCGGCGTGACAGGCCGGTATTCTAACCGACTGAACTACCGCTGCGCGTCGGTGGAGGCATTTCAGCCTACCTCTTGCTTTCGCAAGTCTCTCGGAAGTGGTGGGTGATGACGGGATCGAACCGCCGACATTCTGCTTGTAAGGCAGACGCTCTCCCAGCTGAGCTAATCACCCGTTTGCATCTCCGAGGCCGCGAAATTTACGCAGGTAGCGAACCTAAGTCAATAGCAGGATTGAAGTTTTTTTCAAAAACAGCTTTTAGCGGCAAGCTTCAAGCTTCGAGTAAAAGCAAATACGCATACAGCAGGCATACCACCGTCACGCTTTAACTTGCAGCTTGAAGCGTGAAGCTGCCGTTCACTGCTCATAGATCATCTTCTTGGTCATGCCGCCATCGACCACGAATTCCTGGCCGGTTACAAACCCGGCGTTTCTCGACAGCAGCCAGGCCACCATCGCCGCGACGTCCTCGACCGTCCCTACCCTGCCCGCCGGATGCTGGGCATGATCGGCCTCGCTCAATGGCTCGGCACGTCGCACCGAAGGATCGCGCGCGTCGATCCAGCCAGGGCTGACGGCATTGACCCGGATCTCCGGACCTAGACTGATGGCCAACGCATGCGTCAGGGCCAACAAACCGCCCTTGCTCGCCGCATAGGCCTCTGTGTCGGGTTCCGACTGCCCCGCGCGGGTCGAGACCAGATTGACGATGGCACCGCTGTGAGCGCGCAGGTACGGCGCACAGTGCTTGGCCAGCAACATCGGCCCACTGAGGTTCACCGCCAACACCCGATTCCAGTGAGCCAGGTCGAGGCTTTCCAGGGTGATGTTGTGCGGATCGGCAACCGCTGCGTTGCATACCAGCGCATCCAGGCGCCCGAACTGGCCGAGCACCTCGGCCACGCCCAGCGCGACTTGCCCCTCGTTGGAGACATCCATGGCGATGAACCAGGCGTTGTCGCCCAGCACTTTCGCCACTTTCGAACCGCGCTCCCGATTCAGGTCCGTCAACACGACTTGCCAGCCTTCGCTGATCAGCCAGGCCGAGATCCCCAGGCCGATGCCCCGCGCAGCTCCGGTCACCAGCGCTACGCGGCCATTTGAGCCAGTGGTCGGTGTAGACAACTCGATCACAACGCAGCCAGACCGCGTGCCAGATCGGCTTGCAAGTCCGCCACGTCTTCCAGGCCGACCGCTACGCGGATCAGGCTGTCACGAATGCCCGCCGCTTCCCGCTCCTGCGGCGCCAGGCGACCATGGGAGGTGGTGCTCGGATGGGTGATGGTGGTCTTGCTGTCGCCCAGGTTGGCGGTGATCGATATCAGGCGCGTGGCATCGATAAAGCGCCAGGCGCCCTCTTTGCCGCCCTTGACCTCAAAACTGACGACCGCACCGAAGCCCTTCTGCTGACGCAGCGCCAGCTCGTGCTGCGGATGGCTCTTGAGGCCGGCGTAGTGGACTTTCTCGATGCCTTCCTGCTGCTCCAGCCACTCGGCCAGTTGCTGGGCGTTGGCGCAATGGGCCTTCATCCGCAGGTTCAGGGTTTCCAAGCCTTTGAGGAAGATCCAGGCATTGAACGGGCTCAGGGTCGGACCGGCGGTACGCAGGAATCCAACCACTTCTTTCATCTGCTCGCTACGACCGGCGACCACGCCACCCATGCAACGACCCTGGCCGTCGATGAACTTGGTGGCCGAGTGCACGACGATGTCCGCGCCCATTTTCAGCGGCTGCTGCAAGGCCGGGGTGCAGAAGCAGTTGTCGACCACCAGCATCGCGCCTTTGGCGTGGGCGATTTTCGACAGCTCGGCGATGTCGACCAACTCGGCCAGCGGGTTGGACGGCGACTCGACAAACAGCAATTTGGTGTCGGCCTTGATTGCCGCATCCCAGCCGGACAAGTCCGCCAGGGCCACGTAATCGACTTCAATGCCAAAACGCTTGAAGTATTTCTCGAACAGGCTGATGGTCGAGCCGAACACGCTGCGCGACACCAGCACATGATCACCGGCGCTGCACAGGCTCATCACCACGGCCATGATCGCGGCCATGCCGGTGGCAGTCGCCACGGCCTGCTCAGCGCTTTCCAGGGCGGCAATGCGCTCTTCGAAGGCGCGTACGGTCGGGTTGGTGTAGCGCGAGTAAACGTTGCCCGGCACTTCGCCAGCGAAGCGCGCAGCGGCGTCGGCGGCGGTACGGAACACGTAGCTGGAAGTGAAGAACATCGGATCACCGTGTTCGCCTTCCGGCGTGCGGTGCTGACCGGCGCGTACGGCCAGGGTATCGAACGCTACGCCTTCTAGGTCGCTGTCCAGCCGACCGGCATCCCAATCCTGACTCATGCTGTCACTCCTTTCCCTATTCTCGTAAATTAAAAGCCAGATACAAAACCGGCCCCTCAGGGCCGGTAACTACTCAGTTGTTGTACAGATCGATGATCGCACTGACTGCCTGCGTCTTGACCTTGGAGGCATCGTTGCGCGCCTGCTCGATCTTGTTCAGGTAAGCCTCGTCGACGTCGCCGGTGACGTACTGGCCGTCGAACACCGCGCAATCGAACTTTTCGATCTTGATCTTGCCGCCACCGACCGCTTCGATCAAGTCAGGCAGGTCCTGATAGATCAGCCAGTCGGCGCCGATCAGGTCAGCCACGTCCTGGGTCGAACGGTTGTGGGCGATCAGCTCGTGAGCGCTCGGCATGTCGATGCCGTAGACGTTCGGGTAGCGAACCGCTGGTGCCGCGGAGCAGAAGTAGACGTTCTTGGCGCCGGCTTCGCGGGCCATCTGGATGATCTGCTTGCACGTGGTGCCGCGAACGATGGAGTCGTCCACCAGCATCACGTTCTTGCCGCGGAATTCCAGTTCGATGGCGTTGAGCTTCTGGCGTACGGATTTTTTCCGCGCGGCCTGGCCCGGCATGATGAAGGTCCGGCCGATGTAGCGGTTCTTCACGAAGCCTTCGCGGAACTTCACGCCCAGGTGGTTCGCCAGTTCCAGCGCGGCGGTGCGACTGGTGTCCGGAATCGGGATGACCACGTCGATGTCGTGATCCGGACGCTCGCGCAGAATCTTCTCGGCCAGTTTCTCACCCATGCGCAGGCGGGCCTTGTAGACCGACACGCCGTCGATGATCGAATCCGGACGCGCCAGGTAGACGTGTTCGAAGATGCACGGCGTCAGGGACGGGTTGGTCGCGCACTGACGGGTGTACAGCTTGCCCTCTTCAGTGATGTAGACCGCTTCGCCCGGCGCCAGGTCGCGAATCAGGGTGAAGCCGAGCACGTCCAGGGAAACACTTTCCGAGGCGATCATGTACTCGACGCCTTCGTCGGTGTGACGCTGGCCGAAGACGATCGGACGGATACCGTGCGGGTCGCGGAAGCCGACGATGCCGTAGCCGGTGATCATCGCCACGACGGCATAACCACCGACGCAACGGTTGTGCACGTCGGTGACGGCGGCGAAAACGTCTTCTTCGGTCGGCTGCAACTTGCCGCGCTGGGCCAGTTCGTGCGCGAACACGTTGAGCAGCACTTCCGAATCGGAGTTGGTGTTGACGTGGCGCAGGTCAGATTCGTAAATCTCCTTGGCCAGTTGTTCAACGTTGGTCAGGTTACCGTTGTGCGCCAAGGTGATGCCGTAAGGCGAGTTGACGTAAAACGGTTGAGCTTCGGCCGACGTCGAGCTGCCCGCGGTTGGATAACGCACATGGCCAATACCCATGTGACCGACCAGGCGCTGCATGTGACGCTGATGGAACACGTCACGTACCAGGCCGTTGTCCTTGCGCAGGAATAACCGGCCATCATGGCTGGTCACGATACCGGCAGCGTCCTGGCCGCGGTGCTGGAGGACGGTTAGCGCGTCATACAGCGCCTGATTGACGTTCGACTTACCGACGATACCGACGATGCCACACATGCGACGCAACCCCTACTTAATGGATCTGAACTGAGCACTACTCACTGAGGCGTTTTGGCCATCGGCAAGAGTTGCTCCTTGAACGGAATATCAGCGGGTACGCTGATTCCGCTGGCAAGCCACTGACTACTCCACCCGAGGATCAGGTTTTTGGACCAGTCTGCAACCAATAGAAATTTTGGCACGAGCTGTGACTCTTTCCACCACCCGTCCTGCTGTACCGGCCCCAGGCTCAACAGCCCGACGGCGATGACCACCAGCAACCCGCCACGCGCGGCGCCGAAGGCCATCCCGAGGAATCGGTCGGTCCCGGAGAGCCCGGTGACGCGAACCAGTTCGCCGATAAGATAATTGATCATTGCGCCTACGATTAAAGTGGCGACAAACATGATGGCACAGCCCGTGATTATACGTGCCGATGGCGTTTGAATGTACCCGCCGAGGTACTCGGACAGTGAGCCACCGAACATCCAGGCTACGACTCCTGCGATGATCCAGGTCAGCAGCGACAGTGCTTCTTTGACGAAGCCGCGGCTCAGACTGATCAATGCGGAGATGGCGACGATTGCTACGATCGCCCAGTCAACCCAGGTAAATGGCACAGTGCAGCCTACAGACGGATAAGGCGGCGCATTTTAGCAGAGCCCATGCTTATCGGTAAGCTGCGATTGTCAGTGCATTTCATATCGAGGCGATAGTTTTAGCCACGTTCCGGCTGAAAGCGCACCACAAACCCCTTGAGGTTCTGCTGGCGGTTCAGCAAGTCACGCAGCCGGTCGGCTTCAGCGCGCTCGATCAACGGCCCGACAAACACCCGGTTTTTGCCGTCGGCGGTACGGATGTAGGCGTTGTAGCCCTGGCTGCGCAGGGTTTTCTGAAGCTTTTCCGCGCTTTCACGGCTCGACAGGCTGGCCAGCTGCACCGACCAGCTGACAGACAAACCATTGGCATCGACACGGCTTTGCGTGGTGTCCGGCTTGCCCGGTGCCGCGGTGATCGGCTGGGCAGGCGCCGTTGCAGGTTTAGCCGCCAAAGCCGGGACCGGCGCAGGTGCAGCCGGCTTGGCTGCTGGCGCTGGAGCAACGGGTGCAACTGGTGCAACTGGTGCAGTTGGCACCGCCGATTCCTGCTGGGCGATTTCGTCATCGCTCGGCACAGGTTCCTGAGGCAGCGTTTGTGGTTCAGGCACCACCACCGGCTCGACCTGTACCTGGGGCATCGCTGGCGCCTGCGGAGCCGCAGGCGCTTCGACCGTCACCTGGCGCTGTTCGTCCTGGCGGGAAAACAGCATCGGCAGAAAAATCACCGCCAGCGCGACCAATACCAGGGCGCCAACCATGCGCTGTTTGTATGCCTTATCCAGCAATGCCATTTGCCGCTTCCTCCGTGGAGCGCCGGGCCAGCCATTCAAGGGCCTCGGCGACACAATAAAATGATCCGAACAACAGGATTTCGTCGTCGTTCGAGGCCTGCGCGCATTGCCCTTCCAGGGCGGCCGCTACGCTGCCGTATGATGTAACCGACGCACCAAGACCTTGCAACGCATCGTGCAAATCCGCAACCGGACGCGCCCGAGGCGAATCCAGGGGTGCAACGGCCCAGTGCTGGACACTAGCATTCAATTCGCCGACAACACCACCCAGGTCTTTGTCCGACAGCAGCCCGAACACCGCCAGACGCTTGCCGACCGGCGGGCGACTGGCCAGGCGACGAGCCAGATACTCCGCCGCATGGGGGTTGTGCCCCACATCCAGCAATAGATTCAAGCGCTTGCCTTGCCACTCGAACTCACGGCGATCCAGACGACCGACCACCTTCGTTGCCCGCAGCGCCTCGATAATCTGCGCATCCACCCAAGGCAAGCCGAGCAGCAGGTACGCCTGCAACGCCAGCGCAGCGTTTTCCATCGGCAGATCGAGCAGTGGGAGGTCGCGCAGTTCAATCGCGCGCCCTTGCCTATCGACACCGCGCCATTGCCAGTTGTGATCGGTCACACCGAGGTCAAAATCGCGCCCACGCAGGAAAAACGGGCAATTGAGCTCGCGCGCCTTGTCCAGCAGAGGTTGTGGAGGATTCAGATCGCCACAGAGCGCAGGCGCGCCCTTACGGAAAATACCGGCCTTCTCGAAGGCCACGGACTCTCGGGTATCACCCAGGTAATCCGCATGATCGACGCCGATGCTGGTGACCAGCGCCATGTCGGCGTCCACCACGTTGACCGTATCCAGACGACCGCCCAGACCGACTTCCAGCACCACCGCATCGAGCCCGGAGCGCTGGAACAGCCAGAATGCCGCCAGGGTGCCCATTTCGAAGTACGTCAGGGAAGTGTCGCCGCGCCCGGCCTCTACCGCGACAAAGGCCTCGCACAGCTCGGTATCAGTGGCTTCGACACCATCGACCGTTACCCGCTCGTTGTAACGCAGCAGGTGCGGGGAGTTGTAAACCCCCACTTTCAAGCCCTGGGCCCGCAGCAAGGACGCCACGAACGCACAGGTGGAACCCTTGCCGTTGGTCCCGGTGACCGTGATCACCCGAGGCGCCGGCTTGCCCAGTCCCATGCGGGACGCTACCTGCTGCGACCGCTCCAGGCCCATGTCGATGGCCGAAGGGTGCAACTGCTCAAGGTAGGCGAGCCATTCGCCAAGGGTACGTTGGGTCATAGGCTGGCAGGTACCGGTGGAACCACGATCGGCTCGATAGGTGCAGCCACGAACTTCGGCGTCGGCTGGCCCATCATTTGCGCCAGCAGGTTGCCCAGGCGTGGACGCAGTTCCTGACGGTCGATGATCATGTCGATGGCACCGTGCTCCAGCAGGAACTCGCTGCGCTGGAAGCCTTCCGGCAGTTTTTCACGCACGGTCTGCTCGATCACGCGCGGACCGGCAAAACCGATCAACGCCTTCGGCTCGCCGACAATCACGTCGCCCAGCATCGCCAGACTGGCGGAAACGCCGCCGTAGACCGGATCGGTCAACACGGAAATGAACGGGATGCCTTCTTCGCGCAGACGAGCCAGCACCGCGGAGGTCTTGGCCATTTGCATCAGGGAAATCAGCGCTTCCTGCATCCGCGCACCGCCGGAAGCGGCGAAGCAGATCATCGGGCAACGTTTTTCCAGGGCGTAGTTGGCGGCGCGAACGAAACGCTCACCGACGATGGCGCCCATCGAACCGCCCATGAAGGAAAACTCAAACGCCGAAACCACCACCGGCATGCCCAGCAAAGTACCGCTCATGGAAACCAGCGCGTCTTTTTCGCCGGTCTGCTTTTGTGCAGCGGTCAGGCGGTCCTTGTACTTCTTGCCGTCGCGGAACTTCAGACGGTCAACCGGCTCCAGGTCCGCACCCAGCTCGGCACGGCCTTCAACATCGAGGAAGATGTCGATACGGGCACGGGCGCCGATACGCATGTGATGGTTGCACTTGGGGCAAACGTCCAGGGTCTTTTCCAGCTCCGGACGATACAGCACAGCCTCGCAAGACGGGCATTTGTGCCAAAGACCTTCAGGCACCGAGCTCTTCTTGACCTCGGAACGCATGATCGAAGGGATCAGTTTGTCTACTAACCAGTTGCTCATGCTTTCTTTCTCCAGTACCGGCGGCCCGAACGCTCTGGTTCGCGGCCCCGTGTATGCCCTAGCGCTAAATTCATGTGTGCGAAGAGGGTTGATGGACTGCCACGGTCAGCGCGAAACATGACCTGCGTGCAACCACAAACCCTCGGATCTGCCTGCTGTGTGCAGTGCATCCGCTTTGTACAGTGCAGTGGACGGCGGCAGTCTGCCAGCCGTCACATCAACAGGTGCTACCGCGTACCGCTTTGATAAATGCCTGAACCTTGGCGTGATCCTTGATGCCCTTGCTCGCCTCTACCCCGCCGCTGACATCCACGGCATAAGGCCGAACGCGGGCTATCGCTTCGGCGACGTTTTCCGGCGTCAGACCGCCCGCCAGAATGATCGGCTTGCTCAAGCCTTGCGGTATCAATGACCAGTCAAATGCCTCCCCGGTTCCTCCGGGAACGCCTTCGACATAGGTATCGAGCAGGATTGCGCTGGCACTGGCATAAGCATCGCAAGCCGCGGCGATGTCATCTCCCGCCTTGACCCGCAGCGCCTTGATGTACGGACGGTGCCAGCCTTCGCACTCGGCCGCGCTTTCATCGCCGTGAAATTGCAGCAAGTCCAGGGGTACCGCGTCGAGCAGCTCACCTAACTCGCAACGGCTCGCATTGACGAACAGTCCCACGGTGGTCACGAATGGCGGCAGCGCCTTGATGATCGAGCGCGCCTGCTGGAACGTCACCGCACGGGGGCTTTTGGCGTAGAACACGAATCCGATGGCATCCGCCCCGGCCTCGATGGCTGCCAACGCATCCTCTATGCGGGTAATCCCACAGATCTTGCTGCGAACGGCTGACATGTCGACACAACTCCAAGACAAATCCGGGAAAGTCCCGGATGGTAACAAAAGCATTCGAGGGCGTCAGCCGCCAAGTTCCGAGAAGCCGGTCAGGAAGTGTGGACCGATGTAACGCTCGGGCAATTGGAACTCGTCACGGTACTCGACCTGAACCAGATACAAACCGAAGGGATGCGCGGTCACGCCACCGGTGCGTCGAATCCGGCTCTCCAGCACCTCTTTCATCCACTCCACCGGACGCTCTCCGGCACCAATGGTCATCAGCACACCAGCGATGTTGCGCACCATGTGATGCAGGAAGGCGCTGGCGCGAATATCCAGCACGATCATCTTGCCGTGACGGGTGACACGCAGGTGATGCAGTTCTTTGATCGGCGACTTGGCCTGGCACTGGCCGGCGCGAAATGCACTGAAATCATGGGTGCCGAGCAGGTACTGGGCCGCCTCGGCCATGCGTTCGACGTCCAGCGGACGGTGGTTCCAGGTCACTTCTTCGTTCAGGTGCGCCGGGCGAATCTGATCGTTGTAGATCACGTAGCGATAACGCCGGGCAATGGCCTTGAACCGCGCATGGAAATGCGCCGGCATGACCTTGGCCCAACTGACACTGACGTCGTGGGGCAAGTTGATGTTGGCGCCCATGGTCCAGGCCTTCATCGAACGATCGACCCGGGTGTCGAAATGCACCACCTGTCCGCAGGCATGCACCCCGGCGTCGGTACGCCCGGCGCACATCAGCGAAACGGGTGAGTCGGCGACTTTGGACAAGGCGTTTTCGAGGGTTTCCTGCACGGTAAGCACCCCGGACGCCTGGCGCTGCCAGCCGCGGTAGCGCGAGCCTTTGTATTCGACGCCCAGCGCGATCCGGAAAAAGCCGTCGGCTGCCATTTCGGCGGCCGGGTTATCTATATTTGCCAAGGAGGGACAGCCTGATGATGTACCAAAGGCCGGTATTATAAGGCCGCCGGGCGGGGATGCCAGAGGGATCTCCACTGACTGTTCCGGCCTCATCGCGGGCAAGCCCGCTCCCACAGGGTTCTGTGGCGCTCGCAAAGTCTGCGAAGGGGCCACTGCAGACGACATCAACTCATCGACCAAACAAAAACGGCAGCCTCAATAGGCTGCCGCTTTTTTACAATCTACCGATCACTCAAGCCAGGCGCGAAAGCATTTCCTCGGCTTCACTCTTCTGCTCGGCACTGCCTTCGCTTACCACCTCATTGAGGATGTCACGAGCACCGTCGCTGTCGCCCATGTCGATATAGGCCTGAGCCAGATCGAGCTTGGTAGCGGCTTCGTCAGTGCCCGAGAGGAAGTCGAAGTCATCATCGCTATCCAGCGCGGCATCAGCTTCGGTAAAGGTCGGCTCGCCGATGCTGTTGGACAGGCTCTCCAGTTCGGCGTTGACATCATCCAGCTCGGCCGCGAACGCATCCGGTGCGCCCATTTCGTCGGCCAGCGACAGATCGAAATCGGCCGGCAATTCCAGGTCATCCAGCGCGACCTCAGGAACAGCCGGGGTTGCGGCAACCGGGAAATCCTTCACGCCCTCATCCAGATCCAGCAGGAAATCGTCTTCAGCCAACATTGCCGGTGACGGTTGCGCACCGAGATCCAGGTCAAGGTCGAAGTCCGACAGATCGTCGAGGCTTTCCTTGATTTCATTCTGCTGCTGCAACACCGACTCAAAACTCAGATCGTCGTCCAGCGGGAACTCTTCCAGGTCTGCCAGCGCCGCCACTTCAGGTTCCGGTGCAGGGACAGGCGCAGGCGCCACAGGTGTAATCGCGTCCAGATCATCCAGGCTCAGGTCGAAGGCGCTGTCGAGGTCATCCTCGAACGGCATTGGCTCTGGCTCTGGCTCTGACGCCGGCGCTTGCGGCTCATCGAGCAACAGGTCCTTGACGTATTGCGCGTCCAGCTCGGCTGCAACGGCGGCTGCGGCGATGCCACCGGCAGCCACCAGTGCCATGGCCGGGAAGCGGCTTTTGAGCTTTTCAACCTGGGCGAAGTTGTCGCCATTGGCCACCAACTGACGCTCCTGGCCGACGAACGCATCGCGGTCGCCTTGCTGGCCGTAGACTTCCATCAGTTTCAAGCGCAAGTCGCTGCGCTTGGGCTCTTGCTTGACGCCGTCCTCCAGCAACGCGGCAGCCTGGTTCAGGCGACCAGCATTGATGTGCGCTTGAGCCTGGCCCAGCACGTCGTCGGAACGCTCGGCAGCGGGCGCCACCAATGGCGCGGCGATCGGCGTGGTCATCACCACCGGAGCAACCACCGGCGCTGGCGCGGGAGCAGGCGCCGGGGCATTCGCCAGCTTCACGCTCGGCGGCGGAACTTCCAGGCCATCGAAGCTGCTTTCCGGCAAGTCGAGATCGGCCGAGAACGGCTGCTCCTCGGCCAGGGCACGAGCCATGCGCAGATGCTTCTCGGCTTCTTGCTGGGCTTTGCGGCGACGGGCCAGCAACAGCAGCAAGAGCAGCAGAATTACCGCACCGCCACCCACCAGGCCCAGCAGCACCGGATTGGTCAGCAATTCATTGAATTTCTGATCGTCGGATGCCGCTGGTGTCGCTTCAACGGGCTTCTCGGCCACCGCCGGAGTTGCCTCGGAGGCAGGCGCAGCGGCAACCGGTGCAGGCGCTGCGGCCGGGTTGGCAGCCAGCTCGGCCGACATTGCCGGTGCTGTCGCAGCCGCTGGTGCAGCCGCAGAACCCTCGGTTTGCAACTTGGCCAGTTGATTGTTCTTCAGCTCGATCAGGCGCTGCAGCTTGTCCACCTGACTTTGCAGGTCGGCCATGCGGCTTTTCAGTTCGGCGTTATCACGACGACTGGTGTCGAGGCTTTCCTGGGTCACCGCCAGCTTGTTGCTGAGGGCCTTGGCATCTCCGGCAGCCCCTTTGCCAGGGTTCTTGCCGGATTCGGCAGACACCAGGCTCAGTTTGTCGGTGGCCGCTTGCGCCGGAGCAACATCGGTGCGAGCGCGATTGGTGGCGTCAAGCTGTTGCTGCCCTGCCCCGGGTTTCGCCACATAACGGCGACCCTGGCGCCAGGCCTTGTTCTGTGCGGCCACTTCGGCAATGGCCTTGGTTTGCGGCAGGCCGGTGCTCTGTGCCTGATCCGGCATGCGCAGCACCTGGCCGGTTTTCAGGCGGTTGATGTTGCCATCAATGAAGGCGTCCGGGTTCAGCGCCTGGATAGCCAGCATGGTTTGCTGGATCGAACCGCCATTACGTGCCTTCGCGGCGATTTCCCACAGGGTATCGCGCGGCGTGGTGGTGTATTGGGACGGCTTGGTCGCACCAGTGACGGGCGCGGCAACCGTTGAGGTCGGTTGCGCAGCCGCTTCAGCGGTTTGCGGCGAGAATTTGGACGGATCGAGCAGCACACTGTAGTCGCGCAGCAAACGGCCGTTCGGCCACATGACCTGAACCAGGAATTTCACCATGGGTTCGGAGAGTGGCTTGCTGGAGGTCACGCGCAGGATGCTTTTGCCGCTGGCGTTGAGCACCGGGGTGAAGGTCAAGTCGTTGAGAAACGCCTGACGGTCGACACCGGCCTTGGCGAAATCGTCTGGTGAGGCCAGGCTCGGCACCACTTCGGCGGCGGTGAGATCCTTGACATCGAGCAGCTCGATTTCCGCCACCAACGGCTGGTTGAGCGTCGATTTCAAGGTCAACTCCCCGAGCCCGAGGGCATGCGCCATACCGGAGGACAGCGCCGAGGCGGCCGCTATTGCTAACACCAGTTTGCGAACTTGAACCATTAGCTCATCCTTAGTTTGAACATTCCTCGGCCAGCGAGAAGGTATTGATAGCCGCTGCCGTAAGGCATTGCGCGCAACGGCGAGGGTCGTCGCGCGCGGTCATTTCATTGATGCCCGGCAAAGCCCCGCAGAGTGGCTCGCCTTCAGCACCCCGGCAAGCATAGGCTCGCGGGGAATCATTCGACAAATTGTTGCAAAGTATCTTTTACAGCAGGTCTTTTATCAACAACTCGGCCAGCTGCACAGCGTTGAGCGCCGCGCCTTTGCGTACGTTATCTGACGTCAGCCACAGATTAAGTTCCGACGGGTCGTCAATACCCAGGCGAACCCGACCAACGTAGACCACATCCTGACCTACCGCATCGCCCACCGGAGTCGGGTAATCGCCGGCTTCCACCAGCTCGATGCCGGGTGCGTCTTCCAGGGCCGCATTGACTTTCCCCAGGTCGATTTCACTCGCGGACTGCAGGGTCACGCTATAGCTATCGCCAAAAAACACCGGGGCTTGAATGCAAGTGACGGAAATCTTCAATGAAGGCAGCGCCATGACCTGACGCAGCTCACGCACCAGGCGTTTTTCCAGCAACGTATGACCTTGCTCATCCGGCTTGCCGACCTGGGCCAAAAGGTTGAAGGCCATCTGCCGATCAAAGAATTTCGGCTCCAGTGGACGCACATTCAGCAGCTCGGCGGTCTGCCGGGCGAGCTCGGTCACGGCTTCGCGGCCCTGGGCCGATACCGCAAGGCTCGCGGTCAGGCTGACGCGCTGCAAATCAAGCAAACCCATCAGGGGCGCGAGCACCACTGCCAGGGTGGTGGCCGACGGGCTTGGGCTGCTGACCTGAAAGGGCTTTTTCAAGCCGGCCAACACCTGGGCGTTGGCCTCAGGCACGACCTGTGGCGCCTTTTCAGCTGCCAGGGCACCGGAGAGATCGATCACCGAGCAACCGGCATCGGTCGCGCGGGAAGCGAAACTCAACGAAACCGCCGGGCCGGCGGCAAAGAATGCTAATTGCACCTTGCTGAAGTCGAACTCATCGACTTCCCGCACCCGCACGTTCTTGCCGCGAAACGGCACCGAACTGCCGGCCGATTCGCTGCTGGCCAACAGGTGAAGAGTGCCGATCGGGAAATCGCGTTCTTCGAGAATCTGCACGAGTGTTTCGCCGACAGTACCGGTGGCGCCGATCACGGCAATATCAATGGTCTGGCTCATGGGTTTTACCTCTGGCGAAACGGGGGGAGCGGCACTTTACCGGGTGGGTGAGATACAGGCAATTCTGCCGGGTCTTGCGGTGACCGCGAAGAGGCCGGTATGGGCAACCAATAAACTTCAGACTGTCAGGGATAAAAAAACCCGCGCCTCTTTCAAGGCGCGGGTTCTTTCTTTGCATCAACCAATCAACGCTCGAGCAGGATCCGCAGCATGCGACGCAGCGGTTCGGCCGCGCCCCACAGCAACTGGTCGCCGACGGTAAACGCGCCGATAAATTGCGAACCCATGTTCAGTTTACGCAGACGGCCAACCGGAATGTTCAGGGTGCCGGTGACCTTGTTCGGGCTCAGCTCCTGGATGCTGGTTTCGCGACTGTTCGGTACCAGCTTGACCCAAGGGTTGTGCTGGCTGATCAGCCCTTCGATATCAGCGATCGGTACGTCTTTGTTCAGCTTGATGGTCAGTGCCTGGCTGTGGCAGCGCATGGCGCCGATGCGCACGCAGATGCCATCGACCGGAATCGGGCTCTTGAAGCGACCGAGGATCTTGTTGGTCTCGGCCTGAGCTTTCCACTCTTCACGGCTCTGACCGTTCGGCAGTTCCTTGTCGATCCACGGGATCAGGCTGCCGGCCAGCGGTACGCCGAAGTTTTCGGTCGGGTACGCGTCGCTGCGCATGGCTTCGGCCACACGACGGTCGATGTCGAGGATCGCGCTGGCCGGATCAGCCAGTTGATCGGCAACAGCGGCGTGGGTCGCGCCCATTTGCTTGATCAGTTCACGCATGTTCTGCGCGCCGGCACCGGAGGCCGCCTGATAGGTCATGGCGCTCATCCACTCCACCAGGCCAGCCTCGAACAGGCCACCAAGGCCCATCAGCATCAGGCTGACGGTGCAGTTGCCGCCGATGTAGTTCTTGGTGCCCGCATCCAGCTGCTGGTCGATCACCTTGCGGTTGACCGGATCCAGAACGATCACCGCGTCATCCTGCATGCGCAGGCTGGAAGCGGCGTCGATCCAGTAACCCTGCCAGCCGGCTTCACGCAGCTTGGGGAAGACTTCGCTGGTGTAGTCGCCACCCTGGCAGGTCAGAATCACGTCGAGGGTTTTCAGCTCTTCAATGCTGTAAGCGTCCTTGAGCGGAGCAATGTCCTTGCCCACGGACGGGCCTTGGCCACCGACATTGGAAGTGGTGAAAAACACCGGCTCGATAAGATCGAAATCCTGCTCTTCCAGCATCCGCTGCATGAGCACGGAACCGACCATGCCGCGCCAACCGATCAGACCTACACGTTTCATCGCAACTACACCTTCTTGAAATGTGGGCCGCTACCTTGTCTTGAATTTGGCAGCGGGCCCGAGAGATTACAGATTCCGCAGCGCGGCGACTACTGCGTCACCCATTTCCTGCGTACCGACTTTAGTGCAACCGGCCGACCAGATGTCACCGGTGCGCAAGCCCTGATCCAGCACCAGGCTGACGGCTTTCTCGATGGCATCGGCCGCGGCCTGCTGGTTGAAGCTGTAGCGCAGCATCATCGACACCGACAAAATGGTCGCCAACGGGTTGGCAATGCCCTTGCCCGCGATGTCCGGAGCCGAACCGTGGCACGGCTCGTACATGCCCTTGTTGTTGGTGTCCAGGGACGCCGACGGCAGCATGCCGATGGAACCGGTGAGCATCGAGGCCTGGTCGGACAGGATGTCGCCGAACATGTTGTCGGTGACGATCACGTCGAACTGCTTCGGTGCGCGCACCAGTTGCATCGCGGCGTTGTCGACGTACATGTGGCTCAGTTCGACTTCAGGATAATCCTTGGCCACTTGTTCGACCACTTCACGCCACAGTTGGCTGGAGGCCAGTACGTTGGCCTTGTCCACTGAGCACAGCTTCTTGCCACGGACCATGGCCATGTCGAAACCGACACGGGCGATGCGGCGGATTTCGCTTTCGCTGTACGGCAGGGTGTCGTAGGACTGACGCTCGCCGTTTTCCAGAGTGCGGGTGCCGCGTGGCGCGCCGAAGTAGATGCCGCCGGTCAGTTCGCGAACGATCAGGATGTCCAGCCCGGAAACGATTTCCGGCTTCAGGCTGGAAGCCTCGGCCAACTGCGGGTACAGGATCGCCGGACGCAGGTTACCGAACAGGCCCAGTTGCGCACGGATCTTCAGCAGGCCACGCTCAGGGCGGATGTCACGTTCGATGGCATCCCATTTCGGACCGCCAACGGCGCCCAGCAACACGGCGTCGGCCGCGCGGGCACGTTCCAGGGTCTCGTCGGCCAACGGCACGCCGTGCTTGTCGATGGCTGCACCACCGATCACGTCGTGGCTCAGCTCGAAACCCAGGGAGAACTTGTCGCTGGCCAATTCCAGCACCTTGACCGCTTCGGCCATGATTTCCGGGCCAATACCGTCACCTGGGAGAATCAGAATCTGCTTGCTCATGCTTTCCTCATGTCATCAGTCGGTGCGCCCTTGGACGCACCCGGAAAAATTCTATCGCTCAGCCATCAGCACCAGTACATCGGTGCTGAACGAACCATCGGCCTCAATCTCAAAATATTCGCGTACTTCATTGCCCATCGACTGCTGCAACTCGCGGATCGCCGCGCGCATCACTTCAGGCGTGCGCATGCGCTCGACCCAGCTGTTGTACTCCAGGCGCAGGCGCTGACGAGTGGTACTGCGGGTGTGCAGCCCCGCCTCGCTGACCTGGCGCAACCACTCGCCGGCGGAATAATCGCGCACATGGCTGGTGTCGCGCAGCACTTCGACGCTTTGCAGGTAAGTGTCGAACAGCGGGCTACCCGGTGACAACACGTCGACGAACGCCGCCACACCGCCCGGCTTAAGGACTCGACGCACCTCACGCAGGGCCACGCCCAGATCACTCCAATGGTGCGCCGAATAGCGGCTGAAGACGAAATCGAATTCGCCATCAGCGAACGGCAGGCGCTCAGCGGCACCGTTGACCGTGGTCACGTTGCTCAAGCCACGATCGGCAGCGGCAGCGGTCACCACGTCGAGCATTTGCTGCGACAGGTCGTAGGCCACCACTTCTTTCACCAAAGAGGCTACGTGAAAACTCACGTGACCGGCACCGCAACCCAGGTCCAGGACCCGGGCATCACCCCGCCCTGCCAGCTCGGCCTGTAGCAGCGCGAATTCAGTGCCTTGAGCGTGTACGGCGCTGCTCAGGTAGGCCGAGGCCTGTTCACCGAATTGTTTCTGGACTACCTGGCTGTGTCGGGCGGTGCTGGTCATGGGGACTTCCTTTTGGGGGTGAGTCTTGGGGTGTCTGTTCTGGCCTCATCGCGAGCAAGCTCGCTCCCACAGGTTTTGTTTACGCCGCAAATCCAATGTGGGAGCGAGCCTGCTCGCGATGGCGTCATTACGCCTTACGCAAAATCAAGCGTCGCGAAACAACCAAGGCTGGCTCGCACGATGCTTGGCTTCAAACGTCGCAATCGCATCGCCGTCCTGCAAGGTCAGGCCGATATCGTCCAGGCCGTTGAGCAGGCAGTGTTTGCGGAAGGCATCGATTTCGAAGCTCAACACCTTGCCGTCAGGGCGGGTCACGGTCTGGGCTTGCAGATCGACCTGCAACTGGTAGCCCGGATTGGCCTCGACCTGCTGGAACAGTTCGTCGACTTCGGCATCACTCAAGATGATCGGCAGCAAGCCGTTCTTGAAGCTGTTGTTGAAGAAGATGTCGGCATAGCTCGGCGCGATGATGCTGCGGAAACCGTATTCTTCCAGGGCCCACGGCGCGTGTTCACGGCTGGAGCCGCAACCGAAGTTCTCACGGGCCAGCAACACGCTGGCGCCCTGGTAACGTTCAGCGTTGAGGACGAAGTCCTTGTTCAGCGGACGCTTTGAGTTGTCCTGGTAAGGCTGGCCCACATCCAGGTAGCGCCATTCATCGAACAGGTTCGGGCCAAAGCCCGTGCGTTTGATCGACTTCAGGAATTGTTTCGGAATGATCTGATCGGTGTCGACGTTGGCACGATCCAAAGGCGCGACAAGTCCAGTGTGCTGGGTAAAAGCTTTCATGCTGCGCTCCTTTAGATCAATTCACGGACGTCGATGAAACGACCGTTCACAGCGGCGGCGGCGGCCATGGCCGGGCTGACGAGGTGGGTACGACCACCGGCGCCCTGACGGCCTTCGAAGTTACGGTTGGAGGTCGAGGCGCAATGCTCGCCGGACTCCAAGCGGTCCGGGTTCATCGCCAGGCACATCGAGCAACCCGGCTCGCGCCATTCGAAACCGGCTTCGAGGAAAATCTTGTCCAGGCCTTCCGATTCAGCCTGGGCTTTGACCAGACCCGAGCCCGGCACCACGATGGCCTGCTTGATGGTCGAGGCCACTTTGCGGCCCTTGGCGATTACCGCCGCAGCGCGCAAGTCTTCGATCCGCGAGTTGGTGCAGGAACCGATGAACACGCGGTCGAGCTGAATGTCGGTGATCGCCTGGTTGGCGGTCAAACCCATGTATTTCAAGGCGCGCTCGATGGAGCCGCGCTTGACCAGGTCCATTTCCTTCGCAGGATCCGGCACGTTCTGGTCCACCGCCAACACCATCTCAGGCGAAGTGCCCCAGCTGACTTGCGGCTTGATCTGGGTGGCGTCGAGTTCGACAACAGTATCGAACTTGGCGTCGGCATCAGACACCAGGTCTTTCCAGGCTTCGACGGCCAGGTCCCATTCCGCGCCTTTCGGAGCAAATGGACGGCCCTTGACGTAAGCAACGGTCTTTTCGTCCGCGGCCACCAGGCCTACGCGAGCGCCGGCCTCGATGGACATGTTGCAGATGGTCATGCGGCCTTCGACGGACAGATCGCGAATCGCGCTGCCGGCGAATTCGATGGCGTGGCCGTTACCGCCGGCGGTGCCGATCTTGCCGATCACGGCGAGCACGATGTCTTTGGCGGTCACGCCGAACGGCAATTGGCCTTCGACGCGCACCAGCATGTTTTTCATTTTTTTGGCGACCAGGCACTGGGTGGCGAGCACATGCTCGACCTCGGAGGTGCCGATACCGTGAGCCAATGCGCCGAATGCGCCGTGGGTCGAGGTGTGGGAGTCGCCGCAGACCACGGTCATGCCCGGCAAGGTTGCGCCCTGCTCCGGGCCGATGACGTGGACGATGCCCTGGCGAACGTCGTTCATCTTGAACTCGACGATGCCGTATTCATCGCAGTTGTCGTCGAGGGTCTGGACTTGCAGGCGCGAGACCTGGTCAACGATGGCGTCGATGCCGCCCTTGCGCTCCGGCGTGGTCGGTACGTTGTGGTCCGGGGTCGCGATGTTGGCATCGATGCGCCATGGCTTGCGCCCGGCCAGACGCAGGCCTTCGAAGGCTTGCGGCGAGGTCACTTCGTGGATGATGTGACGATCGATGTAGATCAGCGCAGAGCCATCGTCGCGCTGCTTGACCAAATGCGAATCCCAGAGCTTGTCGTAGAGCGTTTTGCCGGCCATCAGACGGTTCCTCATCAGCTTGTTTCTATGCCCCGGGTCTTGAAGTGCTCAATAACCCTTTGGCTTGTGAGGCTGATCCTATGGGGTTACATTAAATAACTCAAATTCATATTTTTTATGCTTTGGATAACCAACTGGAATACAACCATGGACCTGGCCAACCTCAATGCTTTTATTGCCATCGCCGAGACCGGAAGCTTCTCCGGCGCCGGTGAACGGCTGCACCTGACCCAGCCCGCGATCAGCAAACGTATCGCCGGGCTGGAGCAGCAATTGAAGGTGCGGTTGTTCGACCGCCTGGGGCGTGAAGTGAGCCTGACCGAGGCCGGGCGCGCCCTGCTGCCGCGGGCCTACCAGATACTCAATGTCCTTGATGATACGCGCCGTGCCTTGACCAACCTCACCGGCGAAGTGACCGGCCGTCTGACCCTGGCCACCAGTCACCACATCGGCCTGCACCGTTTGCCACCATTATTGAGGGAGTTCACCCGACGATACCCACAGGTAGCGCTGGATATTCAGTTCCTCGATTCGGAAGTGGCCTACGAGGAAATTCTCCATGGCCGCGCCGAACTGGCGGTCATCACCCTGGCGCCGGAACCCCACGCGCTGGTCAAGGCCACCCCGGTGTGGGACGACCCGCTGGATTTCGTGGTTGCCCCGGAGCATTCGTTGCTCAATAACGGCAAGGTCAGCCTGGCGGACATCGCCCGACACCCGGCGGTTTTCCCCGGCGGCAACACCTTTACCCACCACATCGTGCAGCGGCTGTTTGAAGCCCAGGGCCTGACGCCAAACATCGCCATGAGCACCAACTACCTGGAAACCATCAAGATGATGGTATCGATCGGCCTGGCCTGGAGCGTTTTGCCGCGCACCATGCTCGATGACCAGGTGGCGCGCATACCTTTGCCGGGCATACAGCTCACTCGCCAGCTAGGCTATATCCTGCACACGGAAAGGACACTGTCGAACGCCGCGCGGGCTTTCATGGCCCTGCTGGATGCTCAACTCGATCCGCCAGGGACTCAAGGCTAAGTTGTGCTACTCCTATAGAGCCGCGAATTCCCGTGCCAAACGCCCATTCAGCCTAAGGCTTGCCAATGCCCAAATCTGTTGATCGTATTCCGCCTATGCCGCGTATACAGGCACTTGACCCGAAAAACTCCGAACAGAGCTGGGAAAGTGCCTCGCAACTGTTGGCCGCGCTCAACGGCGCGCGCCTGGGTGCCTGGTATTGGGACATCGAGCGCGGGCAGATCAGCTGGTCCCGGGGTACGCAGGCGTTGTTTGGGTTCGATCCCCGCAAACCATTGCCATCGGATCTGGAATACCTCGACCTGCTGCCTCCGGAAGATCGCGCGAAAACCGTTCGTGCGTTCCACGCGGTCATCGCTGGCGCGCCGCTGGAGCAAATGATGCATCACCGCATCCGCTGGCCCGATGGCAGCCTGCACTGGCTGGAGATCAGCGGCAGCCTGTTGCCGGACAAGCACGGCCGGCCACGGATGATCGGTGTGATCCGCGAAATTACCCACCAGCGCCAGCGCGAACAGGCGTTGAGCAGCTCGGAAAAACGCTTCGCCACCCTGTTCCACCTGTGCCCGAACATGGTCCTGCTGACCCGCCAGGACGACGGCCTGATCTCCGAAGCCAACCAGTATTTCGAAAGCCTGTTCGGCTGGCCGGTGCAAGACGCGATCGGCCGCACCACCCTGGAGCTGGGCCTGTGGGTGCATCCCGAGCAACGGGACGACCTGGTCAAGGCCACCAAAGCCAAAGGCGACCTGGTCAGCATGGAAGTGCAGTTTCGCGCCAGCAATGGCCAGATCCACGACGGCATCCTCAGCGCGCAAAAGGTCGAGCTCGAAGGCCAGCCCTATCTACTGAGCACCTTCCTTGACACCACCGAACGCAAAGTCGCCGAACAGGCCCTCAAGGACAGCCAGGAACGCCTCGACCTGGCCCTGGATTCGGCGCAACTCGGCACCTGGGACTGGCACATTCCCAGCGGCATGCTCTACGGATCGGCACGGGCCGCCCAACTCCACGGCCTGGACGCCAAACCCTTTCACGAGTCCTTCGACGAGTTCTTCGAAGGTGTGCCCGGCGAAGAGCGCGACACCATGCGCGACGCGTACCGCAGCCTGCGTGAAGGCCCGGCCGGCAACTATCAATTGACCTACCGCGTGCAATTGCCCGACGGCAGCTCGCGCTACCTCGAAAGCCGTGCCCGCCTCTACCGCGATGAAAACGGCGTGCCGGTGCGCATGGCCGGTACATTGCTCGACATCACCGACCAGGTCGAGCGCGAACAACGGCTGGTGGCCTCCGAAGAAAAATTCGCCACGCTGTTCCAGGTCAGCCCCGATCCGATCTGCGTCACCCACCAGGACACCGGCCAGTTCATTGAAATCAACTCCAGCTTCACCCAGACCTTCGGCTGGAGCACCGCCGATGTGATCGGCCGCAGCGCCGACGAAATTGGCCTGTGGGACGCTTCGGCGAAAAGCCTGCGACGGATCGAACAAGTGATCCGCGAACAAGGCCTGAACAACGTGGCCATTCTCGTCCAGCACAAGGACGGACAGGTCCTGACTTGCGTGATTTCCAGCCGCCAGATCAGCGTCGGCGACCAGGCCTGCATCGTCACCACGCTGCGCGATATCACCCAGCAACAGCGCTCGGAAGCGGCGCTCAAGGCCAGTGAAGAGAAATTCGCCAAGGCCTTCCACTCCAGCCCCGACGCCATCACTATCACCGAGCGCGACACCGGGCGCTATCTGGAGGTTAACGACGGCTTCTGCCGCCTGACCGGCTACCGCGCCGAGGAAGTGGTGGGCCGCACGGTGTACCAGGTCGGGATCTGGGCGGAAGAAAAACAACGCTCGGCGCTACTGGCCGAATTGCAGATCAAGGGCCGGGTTCATCACCAGGAAATGCTCGGGCGCAACAAGCGCGGCGAACTGCTCACCGTCGAAGTCTCAGTGGAACCAATCACCCTCAATGAAACCGCCTGCCTGCTGCTGACCGCGCGCGACGTCAGCCTGCTGAAAAACGCCGAAGCGCAGATCCGCCACCTGGCCTACCACGACCCACTGACCAACCTGCCCAACCGCGCCTTGCTGATGGACCGCCTGAGCCAGCAGATTGCCCTGCTCAAACGGCATAACCTGCGCGGCGCGCTGATGTTCCTCGACCTCGACCACTTCAAGCACATCAACGACTCCCTCGGGCACCCGGTGGGCGATACCGTGCTGAAAATCATCACCGCGCGCCTGGAGGCCAGCGTGCGCATGGAAGACACCGTCGCGCGCCTGGGCGGAGACGAATTCGTGGTGTTGCTCAGCGGCCTCGAAGGCTCGCGCAGCGAGGTCAGCGACCAGGTTCGCGAAGTGGCCGACACCATCCGCGAGCTGCTGTCCGAACCGATGTTCCTCGATGGCCAGCGCCTGCAAGTGACACCCAGCATCGGCATTGCGCTGATCCCCGATCACGGTTCGACCCCGACCGACCTGCTCAAGCGCGCCGACATCGCGCTTTATCGCGCCAAGGACTCGGGGCGCAATACCGCGCAGATGTACCACAACACCATGCAGAAGGCCGCGAGCGAACGCCTGCGCATGGAGACTGACCTGCGCCTGGCGCTTTCCCGGGGCGAGTTTCGCGTGCACTACCAACCTCAGGTCGACGCCCGGGGCGACCGCATCGTCGGCGCCGAGGCCTTGGTACGCTGGAATCATCCGGAGCTCGGCGCGCAGTCACCCACCGAGTTCATCAAGGTGCTGGAAGACAGCGGACTGATTCTGGAGGTCGGCACCTGGATCCTCGACGAAGCCTGTCAGGCCTTCAAACAGTTGATCGACGACGGCCTGGTGAATCCGTACAAATTCAGCCTGTGCGTGAACATCAGCCCGCGCCAGTTCCGCCAGAACGACTTCGTCGAACGAATTGAAAACAGCCTGACCAGCTATGGCCTGCCCTGCTCCCTGTTGAAGCTGGAAATCACCGAAGGCATCGTCATCCAGAACCTGGAAGACACCATCAGCAAAATGCGCCGCCTGAAAAAACTCGGTGTGAGCTTCGCCATGGACGACTTCGGCACCGGCTATTCCTCGCTGACCTACCTCAAGCGCTTGCCGGTCGACACCCTGAAAATCGACCAGTCGTTCATCCGTGACGCCACCAGCGACCCGAACGACGCCGAGATCATCCGCGCCATCGTCGCCATGGCCCGCAGCCTGGATTTGAAAGTGATTGCTGAAGGGGTGGAAACGGCGGAGCAGCTTGAGTTCCTGCAGGGGTTGGAGTGCCACTTCTATCAAGGGTATTTGCACAGCCAGCCGTTGCCGGTTGAGGAGTTTCAAAAACTATTGAAATAACACCCCCTTGTAGGAGCGAGCTTGCTCGCGATGTACGCTAACGATTACGCGTGCTGATTGGAAAAACGCGGCTCCATCACCCTAATCGTCGTACGACCGTTGAAAAAAGCCATTCATCCCCATTTCCTACACGCATCTCGGAAACATCCTATTTACGTTTATTTCTCCGGCGCTGACCCTGTGCGCCGCACGTTGCCATGCCTCGATTTTCACTCGAGAGCCGGCACCATGTGCTTGCTGGCGGGCCCTTTGGAGCGGCTCGCTCAAGTCGCGAAAAAACAGGAGTTGATGCAATGGCCAAGGGATATTTCATTCGCAAGGGCGATAAGACCAGCTGCGGCGGCGAGGTGCTGGAGGGCGATACCCGCATCACGATGTTTGGCTTCGCCCATGCCCGCGAAGGGGACCGGGTGTCTTGCGGCAAGAGCAGCGAATTCTTTCAAATCCAGGGTGGTGTCTCGTTCATTGACAGTCACGGCAGGCCCGTAGCCGGCACGTTGGACAGTGTCAGCAGTTGTCCCTGCAAAGCCACGCTGCAGCATTCGATTACGATAACCAGCTATATCTCTCAGGCTACTCCAGCGCCCCCCACAGCCAGGGCCGTCCCTCAACCCGCGACTCCTCCTGCCCCTGCCAATCCGGTCGCGCCTCGCCAGTCCGGGCCTGCTTCGGCAGCGAAGACTGCCACGCCGACCTTCAGCGAACGGCCGGGAACGGCCTGCGAGAACCTCTGGCGCGGCTACCAGCAACGGGTCGAAAACGTCGTGGCGCCGGGTGGCAGGCTGATCACCGACCCGAAAGCGCGCAACAAGGCAATCAACGCAGCGTACGCGCAGTTGTGGCGTCATGATCAGCGCTTCCAGTGGGCGGGGCTGGCGGCCTTTGCCTCCAAGCAGGTGGGCTGCGGCCTGCTGCACGCGGCCGAGTCGATCGACAAGATGCAGGCTGAAGAAGAGACGATGCAGCAGTTGAGGGACAGCTCCCGAAAAGGGCTGGCCGGATTGCTCAACCCCAGTGAGCGTGAAAAGCGGGCGGCAATAAGGGAGTTTGAACAGCGCCAACGGGACTATGAACAGGCCAACCGTGACAACCCGGTGTGGGGTTTTACTCATTGGGGGGTTGATAGTGCGTTGCCCCTTGCGCAACGGATGTACCGGTTTGTGCACGAGATGTTGGCCATGGGTAATACCACGCTGTTCCTGGATGTGTATCCGTTGCATGTGTTTTATGCGGAGCGGGGGTTAGAGGCGCTCAAGGTTTGTCTAGAATCACGTAGCAACATTTACGGGCATGGCCAACATCCGGTGTTGTGGCCGGTTGGGCAGGAAACGCTGAAGTTCGGAGCGGACCACAAGGAAATCCTCCAAGCCTTTGAGGCAATTGATGCTGGCAACATCGCCAAAAGTGTTGAACATCTTGCCAAGCACGAACAGCAGAATATCCTGCAGCCGGCGATGTACGACGACAGCGGTCTGAAATGGTTACTGCGCGGCAACCATGCCTCCTACGTCACCAACTTTCCTTCCGGCGCCGCTCAAGCCATCGAGTTGACCCTGGCCAGCCAATGTCGTCCTGTCGAGGACGGACGCACCATCGGTTTTGGCAACAGCCTCATTGCCAACCTGGCTGATATCAACCAGCGCATGGCCTTTGTGCTCAAGGCTGCGGCGCAATTTGACGATCTGCTGCATAGTGACCAGCGCGACCAGATTGAACAGTCGATTCGCGAAATCGCCTGGGGTGGGGGCGTACGATGAAATTGATGCATCGTGTGGGTTGGCGACGTGGAGTGTTGGTACTGGCCGTCGCGACCCTCCTGACAGCAGCGGCGGTTCAAGTCCTGTCGGATGAGCCAGAAATTGCGTTGATGATTGGCGAGCCTTGGGAAGATATGCGCCAGCGCTCCAGCGCAAGCATTGGCCCAGCAATCCCGGGACGCTCATGGTTCAGCATGCCGAGTTCCGATGCGCGTCTGCGTTTCATTGATCCCCAATACGGTTTTGTTACCCCATTGGCCCGCTTTTTCACCATCGGTTTCGATGATGAGTTGATCGACGGTGTCCGCATATCCCCACAAGTCGAACCACTGTTGCTCGACGACACCCTCAAGGTCGTACTGGACCTACAGGAGCAATGGCGCGACGCTGGCTGGACACCCATTAAGCTCGCTTACTTCCCATCATTCGCCGACACCCCTCAGTGGCGAGCCCAATTACGGGACGTGAGCAAAGGCGGCAAAACTTATTGGCATGCGGGCAACCAATATCAAGTGATGCTGGTAGTCGGACGTTTCAAGGACAAAAAGCGCCCCACGGAAGAACGCTACCTCATCACGCTGGCACTGGCCACGCCATGGACTAACCCTTGATCCGGCTTCACAGGTTGGCATCTACACTCATCTTCCATATCCCCTGTCACTGGCTGAGACCCCATCAACGTGCCCAGCATCTACCAGATCAAACCTGCCTTCCAAAATCTCCTGCGCCCACTGGTCCAACGGTTGTTCGACAACGGCACCACCGCCAACCAGATCACGCTGCTGGCGGGTATTGGCTCGGTGCTGGTGGGCGCGGTGATCGCCGGTTTCGTGCATCACCCCTGGGTGTTCGTGCTGGTACCGGTCTGGATGATCGTGCGCATGGCGCTCAACGCCATCGACGGCATGCTGGCTCGGGAGTTCGGCCAACAGTCGCGCCTGGGCGCCTACCTCAATGAGCTTTGCGATATTGCCGCCGACTGTGCCCTGATCCTGCCTTTTGCCCTGCTGCCGGACGTCAGCCTGTGGCTGGTGCTGCTGGTGACCCTGCTCGCGTTGTTCAGCGAGTACAGCGGCGTGCTGGGGCCGATGGTCGGTGCCTCGCGGCGCTACGACGGGCCCATGGGCAAGAGTGATCGGGCTTTCGTGCTGGGGGTTGTGGCCGCCGGTATCGCGGTGGGCTGGATCAACGCCTTCTGGATCAATGGGGTGTTCACGATCATTGCAGTTCTGTTGCTTTGCACACTGGTCAACCGGGTCCGCCAGGGCCTCAAGGAAGTACAACAAGACGGCTCTTCAGCCTAAGGAATTGGCAATGCGCGAAGCTCGCCAACAAACATTCACCACCGATGATGGTGTGGATCTGTTCTACCGATACTGGCCAGGCAATCCTGCACCGGACGAACCACGCAAGGCCGTGCTGTTGTTTCATCGCGGCCATGAGCACTCCGGGCGCATTGCCCACCTGGTGGATGAACTGGACCTGCCCGGCTACGACTTCTTTGCCTGGGATGCCCGCGGCCATGGCCTTTCGCCGGGCGCTCGCGGCGACAGCCCGGGCTTTGCCACCAGCGTGCGCGACGTGCAGACCTTCTGCGAGCACCTGAAGACGACTTACCAGATCGACGAGGAAAATCTCGCGGTGATCGCCCAGAGCGTCGGCGCGGTAATTGTGGCCACCTGGGCCCACGACTACGCGCCGCGCATACGCTCGCTGGTACTGGCGTCGCCGGCGTTCAAGGTCAAGCTCTATGTGCCTTTCGCCCGCCAGGGGCTGGCGCTGATGCGCAAGTGGCGCGGCAACTTTTTCGTCAACAGCTACGTCAAGGCGCGCTTTCTCAGTCATGACCCGCAACGCGTTGCCAGTTACGACAACGACCCGCTGATCACCAAGGCCATTTCCGTGAATGTCTTGCTCGGTCTCTACGAAGCTGCCGAGCGGGTCGTAGCCGATGCGCAGGCGATTCAGGTACCGGTTCAGTTGCTGATTTCCGCTGCCGATTTCGTCGTGCATCGCCAACCACAGGAACAGTTCTTCGATCGCCTGGGCAGCCTGAACAAGGAAAAACATGTGCTGCCGGGGTTCTTCCACGACACCTTGGGCGAAAAAAATCGCGGCCCCGCCGTCGCCAGTGCACGCCGCTTCATCCTGCAGAACTTCTCACAACCAGGCGCCCGCCCTTCCCTGCTGGCCGCCGATCGGCTGGGCCTGACCTGCGCCGAATCCGAATCGCTGGCCGCGCCGCTGCCACACAACTCTCTGCGTGATCTGTACTGGCGTATGACTCGCGCCAGCATGCGCCTGGGCAGTCAGTTGTCGTCGGGGATCAAGCTGGGGTTCGACACCGGGTTCGACTCCGGCAGCACCCTCGACTACGTCTACCGCAATACCCCCACCGGCACATCCGGTCTCGGCCGCCTGGTCGACCGCAATTACCTGGACTCCATCGGCTGGCGCGGCATTCGCCAGCGCAAGCTGCATGTCGAAGAGCTGCTGCGCCTGGCCATGCAGCAATTGCGCAACGAGGGACGCGAGGTGCGCATCGTCGATATCGCCGCCGGCCACGGGCGCTACATTCTCGAAGCCTTGCAGGGCGTCAGCCCGCTGCCCGAATCAATTCTGTTGCGCGACTACAGCGACATCAATGTGCGCGACGGCAGTGCGCTGATCCGCGAAAAAGGCCTGGAAGGGATCGCTCGATTCGTCAAGGGCGATGCCTTCGACCGCGCAGACCTGGCCGCACTGGCCCCCAAGCCGACCCTGGCAGTGGTATCCGGTTTGTACGAATTGTTCGCCGACAATCAAATGGTCAGCGCTTCCCTCGCCGGGCTGGCCGAAGCCGTCGAGCCCGGTGGCTATCTGGTCTATACCGGTCAACCCTGGCATCCACAGCTGGAACTGATCGCCCGCGCCCTGACCAGCCACCGCGAAGGTCAGGCCTGGGTCATGCGCCGCCGCACCCAGGCGGAAATGGACCAACTGGTGGGGGCCGCCGGCTTTCGCAGGATCGACCTGCGCGTCGATGAGTGGGGCATCTTCAGCGTGGCCCTCGCGCAACGGGTGTCGTGATGTTGTTAACTGCAACGACAGTACGTGAGCCTGGCTTGCTCAAACCGGCGGTGCTCTGGCTATTGCTGCTGGCGCCGCTGTTTTTCGGCACTTATGGTTTCGCCACCTGGGTCACCACTCAGCGCGACGATGTCGGCAGCCTGGTGTTCGGCTGGGAAAGCCATATGCCTTTCTGGGCCTGGACCATTGTCCCGTACTGGTCCATCGATCTGTTGTACGGCTTGTCCCTGCTGCTGCCGCGCAGCCGCGAAGAACTGAAACGTCATGCCTTGCGCCTGCTGACAGCGCAGGTGATTGCCGTCAGTTGCTTTCTGATCTGGCCGCTGCGCTTCACTTTCGCCCGGCCTGAACTGGATGGCGTGTTTGGCTGGCTGTTCGATGTCCTCGCCGGCTTTGACAAGCCGTTCAATCAGGCGCCATCGCTGCACATCGCCTTGCTGGTGATCCTGTGGGCCTGCTATCAGCGGCACTTGCAGGGCATCTGGCGCACGGTGATGCATGGCTGGTTCGCCCTGATCGGGATCTCGGTACTGACCACTTATCAGCACCACTTCATCGATCTGCCCACCGGGGCCTTGCTCGGCTGGCTGTGTGTCTGGTTGTGGCCGCTGGAGGGTTCCTCCGTCCTGCAAACCGCGCGTCTGGCGCCACGGGGGAAACGCTGGAAACTGGCACTGTTTTACCTGCTGGGGGCGGCGACTTTCACTGTCCCGGCTTTTTCCTTGGGGGGAATCTGGCTGTGGTTGCTCTGGCCGGCGCTGGCGCTGCTGCTGGTGGCGCTCAATTACACCGTGCTGGGCGCGGGCGGCTTTCAAAAACGTGCCAATGGACGCCTGTCAGCCGCCGCCCGCTGGCTACTGGCCCCCTATCTGGCCGCGGCCTGGCTCAACTCGCGCCTGTGGACCCGCAAGAATCCGGATCCTGACCTGGTACTCGACAACGTCTGGCTCGGGCGCATACCGACTCGTCAGGAACTCGAAGACAGCGCCTTTACTGCAGTGGTCGACCTGTGTGCCGAACTCTCGCTCAACCCGGGTTCCGTCACCTACCGCTCATTGCCTGTCCTGGATCTGACGGTACTCAATGCCGCGCAATGCGAGGAAGCCGCGCAGTCCATCGAAAGCCTGCGTCAGCAAGGGCCATTGCTGGTCAGCTGTGCCCTGGGCTACTCGCGCAGCGCCACCGCAGTGGCCGCCTGGTTGCTGCATACCGGGCGAGCCGTCAGTGTCGAAGAAGCCGTTGTGCTGATCCAGCGCGCACGCCCGGGGATTGTCCTCGGTGCTCGCCACCGCCAAGTGCTGGAACAACTATCGCAAAACAGAGAGGTCAGCCGTGTCCATTGATATGCAGTTATATGTGACAGCCAGTCTGTTGCGTCGTGGTAGCTCACTGGATCGACTTTCCAGCGGGCTTACCCTGTTGGGCGCCTTGCTCGGCCTGAGCCAGTCTCTCCTGGACGACCAGAGGTTCTGGAGCGCGACCTGCAGCTGTGGGTTGCTGTTGCTCGGCCTGGGGCAAAAATACTGGGCGCTGCGGGTGGCTTTCGATGCCGATCTGTTCCAACGCCTTGCCGAGCGAGCTGAAAACCTTCCCGAGCACACGCTGGTCCTGGATCAAGCCCTGACAACGCTGAATCTGCAGCCCGCCGAGCATGGCGGCCGCCCCTGGAGCGAACGTATCTTCGGCGCCCTGAAGCTGTTGCGCCGCCAGGCGCTGCTGGTGGCGGCACAGGTGCTGTTGACCCTGTTTTTCATCCTGGCCGACCCTTGGCTGAACTTTGCCGGATAAGGAGTTCTCATGCTGGAACCCGTGGTTGCCACCCTCATCACCTCTGCCGCGCGCCTCCTGACCGGCGCCCGCAGCCTGTGGCTCGGTTGCGCGCCGCAAACAGTGCAACGCATCTACTTTGCCAACCACAGCAGCCATGGCGATTTCGTGCTGCTGTGGGCATCGCTGCCGCCGACCTTGCGCGACATCACCCGACCGGTCGCCGGCGCCGACTACTGGCTCAAAAGCCCCCTGCGCCGGTACATCATCAACCGGGTGTTCAATGGCGTGCTGATTGACCGCGAGCGCAAGGACAATGCCGAGAACCCGTTGCAACCGATGCTCGATGCCCTGGCAAACGGTGATTCGCTGATCATCTTCCCCGAAGGCACGCGCAATCCCGAAGACGGCCTGCTGCCGTTCAAAAGCGGGCTGTACCACCTGGCGAAACAGTACCCACAGGCGCAATTGATCCCGGTGTGGATCGCCAATCTCAACCGCGTCATGCCCAAGGGGCGCGTGCTGCCGCTACCGCTGCTGTGCACCATCAGCTTTGGCGCCGCGCTGACCGTGGGCGAAGAGGAAAGCAAGGCGCAGTTTCTCGAGCGCAGTCGCGAAGCGCTGCTGAACCTGGCCGGGGAGCATGCCTGACATGGACAGACAGACCTTGATGTTGTTCGCAGGTATCGGCGCGTTTCTGCTGCTGGCCTCGCTGATCGGTTTCGTACTCAAGCGACGCACCCGGGGCACTGCCAACCCGGTGATCGACAACCTCAACGCCCGCATCAACGCCTGGTGGGTGATGGTGTTGGTGATCGGGGTTGCCTTCTGGCTCGGCACCACCGCGGTGATCCTGCTGTTCTACATGGTGTCGTTCTACGCCCTGCGCGAATTCATGACCCTCACGCCGACCCGTGGCAGCGACTACCCGGCCCTGGTGGCGGCGTTCTACCTGGCGCTGCCATTGCAATACCTGTTGATTTACTACGATTGGTACGGGCTGTTTTCGATCTTCATCCCGGTCTACGTGTTTTTGCTGCTACCGATCCTCGCATCCCTGGGCGGCGACAGCACACACTTCCTCGAGCGCGCCTCGAAGGTCCAGTGGGGTCTGATGATCGCGGTGTTCTGCGTGTCCCACGTGCCCGCGCTGCTGACCCTGGACATCGCCGGCTATGAAGGTCGTAACCTGCTGTTGATCGCCTACCTGGTGATCGTGGTGCAGATGTCAGATGTGCTGCAATACGTGTGCGGCAAGCTGTTCGGCAAACGCAAGATCGCGCCAAAACTGTCGCCGTCGAAAACCGTGGAAGGCTTTGTCGGCGGCATTCTGCTGGCCTCGCTGATCGGCTGCGCCTTGTGGTGGATCACCCCCTTCACGGCCTGGCAGTCACTGTTCATCGCCCTGCTGATCAACTTGCTGGGGTTCGCCGGCGGCATCGTGATGTCGGCGATCAAACGCGACCGGGGCGTGAAGGATTGGGGGCACATGATCGAAGGCCACGGCGGCATGCTCGACCGGCTGGACTCGGTGTGTTTTGCCGCACCTATCTTCTTTCATCTGGTGCGCTACGGCTGGACTTGAACGCAAAAAGGGTTCTTCACGCAATCCAGGGAAACACCGATAACGCAACATCTGTAGGAGCCGGCTTGCCGGCGATGGATTCAAATGCGCCGCGTTTATCCAGGTCACACGCGTTAGTTAACGACCATCGCCACGATGCGGCGACCCGACAAGCTGGCTCCTACAGGAGACCGCGTGATCTCCAAGCCAGAGAACGTAAAAAAAAGACCCCGACAAGTCGGGGTCTTTTTTGTTTTAGCCGGCCGTTTGATCAATCTCAACACCCGGCATCAGGCTCGACTCAATGTTGCAGAGCCGGTTTCTGCGTCCCGTTGATCGGGATGCGCTTGGCTTTCGCCTCTTCCGGAATCACCCGCAGCAGGTCGATGCTCAACAGACCGTTGCTCAGGTCGGCAGCCTTGATCTCGATGTGGTCCGCCAGACGGAAGGACAGCTTGAACGCACGCTGGGCAATGCCCTGGTGCAGGAAGGTCACGCCCTCGTTAGCGTCACGCTTGCCACCACTGATGGTCAGCACACCCTTCTCGACTTGCAGTTCCAGGTCATCTTCCTGGAAACCGGCGGCGGCTACGACGATGCGGTATTGATCGTCACCGTGTTTTTCCACGTTGTAGGGTGGGTAGGTGCTGCCTGGCTCATTGCGCAGGGCGGTTTCGAACAGGTCGTTGAAACGGTCGAAACCTACCGAGGAACGGAACAGTGGGGCCAGGGAAAATGCAGTACTCATGGTTCAAATCTCCTGAAAACAATCAGCAAGTTTTTTTGTCTCCGCGACCCGAATTCGGCATCGCGTAACCCTTAGATAGGGACCGCTGATTGCATTTCAAGAGATTATTTTCTGTTTTTTTTAGAGAACTTCAGGCCGCTTCCGCCACCGGCAGCCCCAGCAAGCGCGAGACGTTATCTAGTTCGGTCTCACGCCGCAGGACGGTAAAGAGCTCCACCGCCTCGGGATAATTGCGGGTCAGCATCGCCAGCCATTGCTTCAGGCGACCCGGCGACTGGCGTGGCGTCATCTGCGCCTTGGCTTGCAGCCAGAAGTCCTGGATCAGCGGCAGCAGCTCGGCCCAGGTCATCTCGACCACTTCTTCACCGGCCCGAGCCGCGGCGATCTGCCGGGCGAGATCCGGACGCGAAACCAGGCCGCGACCGAGCATGATGTCTTCCACGCCGCTGATCTCGCGGCAACGCCGCCAGTCTTCGACGCTCCAGATGTCGCCATTGGCGAACACCGGCACCTTGACCACGTCCTGCACCCGCGGAATCCACTCCCAGTGCGCCGGCGGCTTGTAGCCGTCGACCTTGGTCCGCGCGTGCACCACGATATGCTCGGCGCCGCCTTCGGCCAGGGCCGTGGCACACACCAGCGAACCGTCCGGGCTGTCGAAACCCAGGCGCATCTTGGCGGTGACCGGAATGTGCGCGGGGACGGCACGACGGACAGTTTCGACAATCTGGTTGAGCAGCTCGGGTTCCTTGAGCAATACCGCGCCACCACGGGATTTGTTGACGGTCTTGGCCGGACAGCCGAAGTTCAGGTCGATCACTTCGGAACCCAGCTCGCAGGCCAGTGCGGCATTTTCCGCCAGGCACACAGGATCGGAACCGAGCAATTGCACACGCAGCGGCACACCGGAGGCTGTCCGGGCACCGTTGAGCAACTCCGGGCCGAACTTGTGGAAATAGGCAGGTGTGAGCAACTGGTCGTTTACCCGAATGAACTCGGTCACGCACCAGTCAATACCACCCACGCGGGTCAGCACATCGCGCAGGATGTCGTCGACCAACCCCTCCATGGGCGCCAAAGCAATTTGCATGAAAAACACACTCGAGGAAAAACGTGCGGCAGTTTACTGGATTATCGAGCGAAAGACTTGCGCATACCTTTGTGGCGAGGGAGCTTGCTCCCGCTGGAGCGCGAAGCGGTCCCCCTGCAAATGAAGAGTGCTGCGCACTCTAACGGGAGCAAGCTCCCTCGCCACAGGGCCGTGTCAGGCCGGGATTTGCAACGCCGGACCATAGCCCTCGATGAACTCCGTCGGCATGCGCTTGGGCTTGCCGGTAGACAGCTCGATGCAAACGAACGTGGTCTGCGCGCGCAATAGCGTGGTGTTGTCGCTGGGGCGGATCAACTGGAAGTGCCGGGTCATTTTCAGGCGCTGATCCCAATCGACGATCCAGGTCGCCAATTGCAACTCATCGTCCTCATAGGCTGCCGCCAGGTAATCGATCTCGTGACGCACCACCGCCATCGCCCGGTCCAGCCGCCGATATTCGACCAGGTCCAGGCCAAGGCGCTGGGAGTGGCGCCAGGCACAGCGTTCGAGCCAGGTCACGTAGACCGCGTTGTTCGCGTGCCCCAACCCGTCAATGTCCTCGGCGCTCACTTGCAGATCAATGATGAACGGCGTTTCCCGATCCCAGCCCATGCCCGACTCCCTGGTCAGATAATTTCGACCGGGGCAGTGTAACGGAAGCTCAGGCGGATTGGCGTGATTGCAGACTGCGCCCGGCCAGCAGTGATAACACGCCATCGATCACCCGCGGGTCGGCCAGCACTCGCTGATGACCTCCGTCCTTCAAACGCAACAAGCGGCTGTCGAACCAGGCTTCGTGAATCAGCTGGGATTCCTTCACCGAGACAAGGTTGTCGTCTTCGGCGTGGACAATCAGACCGGGCATGTCGAGCTGATAGTGTGCGACATCCAGCGTCGCGGCTCGCATGCCGACGTCTTGCTCGACCTGGCGAATGAACGCCGAGCGGGCCTTCGGTGGCAGCCCGACATAGCGGGCAAAACCACGCAACACGCCGAGAATTCGCGCCGGAGCGGCAATGGAGACCAGGGTTTCGGTGCGCAAGCCCAACTGGACCGCGAGCATCGCACTGGCGCCGCCCATGGAGTGACCGATGACCGCTTGCAGGGGTGGCAGTTCGGCGGCTGCTTCAAGCATGGCGCGGGCGAACAGCACCACATTCGCCTCACTGCCCGGTGAGCGACCGTGGGCCGGACCATCCAGGGCCACGACCGAGTAACCGGCATCGACCAGTGCGGTGATGAGGCTGGCAAACTGCGTCGGCCGTCCTTCCCAACCATGCATCAGCAATACTGCCGGGCCCTGGCCCCAGCGCAAGGCCGAGAGGCCGAATCGCAGGGTGATCCGCTCGGACTTCGCCAACAGCGGCAGCTCCCAGTCACGCAGCGGCAGATCCCGTGGCGTCATGAACGCCTGTCGCATTTTGCTTGCGACCAGTTTCGGGGCAAACCAGCCCAAGGTGCCATTAACGCCACGAACCCACTTTAACGCGCTCATCGCATTCTCCTCAGGCCGCAGCCTTCAGGTCAACGCACTGCCGATTTGGCGGCGCGCAGTAATCGATCGGACAACTCTCCCGGCCCCAGCGCCCGCGCCAGAGCCAGCCCACCCACCATCAAGGCCATGTCGGCCAGGGCTTTTTCGGTTTCCTCAGGGCTGGCCGCCAACTGCGCGACCATCAATTCCACATGCTCATTGAGCGCGACACGAAACGCTTCCGGCAGCCGCCCCAGTTCGCCGACCGATGCCGGGATCGGACAGGCTGATTCGGAGGAATCACGGTGCTTGCGCGACAGATAAAACGCTGCCACCAGCGCGCGGCGCTCTTCGCCGGTCAACTGCGCATCCATGTCGGCAATCAGGTCACGGCGGTGACCGAGCAATTGCCTGAACGCCTCGAGCATCATCGCGTCCTTGCTTTCGAAGTGGGCGTAGAAGCCGCCGACCGTCAGGCCCGCCGCGCCCATCACTTCGCCCACACTTGGCTCGGCCGGGCCGCGCTGAATCAGCGCTGCGCTGGCAGCCTTGAGGATGCGTTCGCGGGTTTGAGCTTTTTTATCGTTCATCGTTGCCTCCGAATATTACGATTGAAATATTATTCTCATAATAAATTTTAGCAAGTCATGGGGGTGACCGCTGGTCTGAAGAACAGTTTTTTTGGAAATGGGGGAATTTGGCCAAACGCCAGACAAACAAAAGGGCCATTCAATAATTGAATGACCCTTATAAAATCCCGCAGAGCGGGTAATCGTGGCGTCCCCTAGGGGACTCGAACCCCTGTTACCGCCGTGAAAGGGCGGTGTCCTAGGCCACTAGACGAAGGGGACACAAACCCTTCTATACAACTGATCAGTGCTGAGTGCTGATCGATTCAAGGCCGGTGTGGCCAGACCTTGAACTGTAAAATTGGTGGAGCTAAGCGGGATCGAACCGCTGACCTCCTGCATGCCATGCAGGCGCTCTCCCAGCTGAGCTATAGCCCCGGATTTTTCGCCTCGCGGCGGAGCGACATCTTGCAACATCGCTTCTGTAAAACTGGCGTCCCCTAGGGGACTCGAACCCCTGTTACCGCCGTGAAAGGGCGGTGTCCTAGGCCACTAGACGAAGGGGACGCAAACCCTTCTATACAACTGATCAACGCTGAGTGCTGATCGCTTCAAGACCGGTGTGGCCAAGCCTTGAAGTGTAAATTGGTGGAGCTAGACGGGATCGAACCGTCGACCTCTTGCATGCCATGCAAGCGCTCTCCCAGCTGAGCTATAGCCCCTCATCGTTGATGTCATCGCTGAGGACGGGGCGAATCTTAAGGGCGTATCGAAAGCCTGTCAAACTTATTTTTCAAAAAATTTAAAATTTTTTGCCGACATAACAACCACTTACCGCCCTCGCCCCATAAGTTCGGGGGAAAACGCCGGAGGACAGGAACAAAAGATCCCGGCCTCCGACGGCTACCGCAGAGTCAGGCGTGCTCAGGCGATAGCGCCCAACAGCTTTTCCCACTCCTTGTTTTCTTTCTTCGACACGCCGCCCAGCAGGTCAATGGCCTGGCGCAGACGGAAACGGGTCAGGTCCGGCCCGAGGATTTCCATCGCATCGAGCACCGACACCGAGCTGGCCTGGCCGGTGATCGCAGCGAACATCAGCGGCATGGCATCACGCAGCTTCAGCTCCAGGGATTCGACCACCGCCTGAATGGTCGCGGTGATGCTGTCCTTCTCCCACTGACGCAGGCTTTCGAGCTTCCACAGGATCAACTGCATCAACTGACGAACCTGATCGCCCGAGAGTTTCTTGGATTCGAACAGCTTGGCATCGGGGTTCACGCCACCGGCAAAGAAGAACCCGGCCAGGGGTGCCACCTGGCTGAAGGTTTCGACCCGGCCCTGCACGTGCGGCGCGATCTTCATCATGTATTCGGAATTGAACGCCCACTTCTGCACCCGCGTGGCGAACTCTTCCACCGGCAGGTCGCGCAGCCACTGGCCGTTGAGCCACGACAGCTTCTCGATGTCGAAGATCGGCCCGCCCAGGGACACGCGCTTGAGATCGAAGTTGTCGACCATTTCCTGCAGCGAGAACTTCTCGCGCTCGTCCGGCATCGACCAGCCCATGCGGCCCAGGTAGTTGAGCATCGCTTCGGGCATGAAGCCCATGCGCTCGTAGAAGGTCACCGAGGTCGGGTTCTTGCGCTTGGACAGCTTGCTCTTGTCCGGGTTACGCAGCAGCGGCATGTAGCACAGCTCCGGTTGTTCCCAGCCGAAGTATTCGTACAGCAGGATCAGCTTCGGTGCCGATGGCAGCCATTCTTCGCCACGCAATACGTGGGTGATGCCCATCAGGTGGTCGTCGACCACGTTGGCCAGGAAGTAGGTCGGCAGGCCGTCGGTCTTCATCAGGACTTGCATATCCATGCGGTCCCACGGGATTTCAACGTCGCCGCGCAGCATGTCCGGCACCACGCAGACGCCTTCGCTCGGTACTTTCATCCGGATGACATGGGGCTCACCAGCCGCCAGGCGACGGTCGACTTCTTCCTTGGACAGCAGCAGCGCACGGCCGTCGTAACGCGGGGTTTCACCGCGGGCCATCTGCTCGGCGCGCATCTGGTCCAGCTCTTCGGCGGTGCAGAAGCACGGGAAGGCATGGCCCATCTCGACCAGTTGCTGGCAATACTTCTGATAAATATCGCCGCGCTCGCTCTGACGGTAAGGACCGTGCGGGCCGCCGACATCCGGGCCTTCGCTCCAGTCGATCCCCAGCCAGCGCAAGGCGTCGAAAATCTGCTGTTCGGACTCGCGGGTCGAACGCAGTTGGTCGGTGTCTTCGATCCGCAGGATGAACTCACCGCCGTGCTGCTTGGCAAAGCAATAGTTGAACAAGGCGATGTAGGCGGTACCTACGTGGGGATCCCCGGTAGGCGATGGCGCGATGCGAGTGCGGACGGTGGTCATGGCATGTCTCGAAAAGAATAAAAGCGAAGTTCAAACAAGGCGCGAATGGTAACAGGCGACACCCGCCCGGCTCCAGCGAACAGGGCATTTAAGCCAAGGTTGCGTCTGTAACGCCCGTATCGGGAGGTGAAAGGCCAAATATCAGCCGACGGCATTTACCGCTTATCGGCTGTATGCCAGATTTGCCTGCTGATAACTTCCCTTACAATTTCTCGACTACAGTTTGCCCATGCCTGCCCAACTCAAGCGTCGCCTCTTCTCGTTCCTGCTGATTGTCCTGTTGATTGCCGGGGGCCTGTTTGCCCATTGGCTGTTCAAAGGGCGCTTTTATGAAAGCACCGACAATGCTTATGTCCAGGGCGAGATCACCCGCGTGTCGAGCCAATTGGGCGCGCGCATCGACCAGGTGCTAGTGCAGGACAACCAGCATGTCGAGAAAGGCCAGTTGCTGGTCAAACTCGAAGGCGACGACTTCCGCCTCGCTGTCGACCGCGCCAATGCCGCCCTGGCCACTCGCGAGGCCGAGCGCCTGCAAGCCCAGAGCAAACTGACCCAGCAGGCCAGCCTGATTGCCGCCAGCGAAGCGCAAGTCGCGTCCAGCCAGGCCAGCCTGGGTCGCTCGCAGATCGACCTGACCCGCGCCGAAACCTTGCGCAAACCAGGCTTTATTTCGGAAGAACGGGTGACCTCGCTCTCCGCCGACAACCACATCGCCCGCTCGCAAGTGGCCAAGGCCCAGGCCGACGCGCAAGGTCAGCGCCAGCAGGTCAATGCGCTGACTGCGGAGATCAAACGCCTCGACGCGCAGATCGCCAACGCAAAAACCGACCTGGCCCAGGCCGAACTGAACCTGACCCGCAGCGAAATCCACGCGCCCATCAGCGGCCTGATCGGCCAGCGTGCAGCCCGCGAAGGCCAATACGTGCAGGCCGGCGCCTACCTGTTGTCGATCGTGCCGGACGAAGACATCTGGATTCAGGCCAACTTCAAGGAAACCCAGATTGGCCACATGCAGCCCGGCCAGGAAGCCGAGCTGACCTTCGACGCCTACAGCGACACGCCGATCAAGGCCCGGGTCGACAGCCTGTTCGCCGCCTCGGGGGCGCAGTTCAGCCTGTTGCCGCCGGACAATGCCACGGGCAACTTCACCAAAGTCGTCCAACGGATTCCGGTCAAACTGACCTTCGCCGCGGACAATCCGCTACGCGGCAAGATCCGCCCGGGCATGTCGGTCACCGCCAAGGTGAACATCAAGGACGCCCCTGAAGATGTCATCCCCAAAGTGAGCCACAAAGACGCCCCTGACGATGGCCGGTGATCAACTGATCCGCCCGGTCGGCGAACCGACCCGGCGGGACTGGATTGCGGTGATGAGCGTGATGCTCGGTGCGTTCATGGCGGTGCTGGACATCCAGATCACCAACTCCTCGCTCAAGGATATCCAGGGCGCGCTATCTGCAACGCTGGAAGAAGGCTCGTGGATTTCCACCTCATACCTGGTGGCGGAAATCATCATGATCCCCCTCACCGCCTGGCTCGTGCAGTTGCTGTCGGCCCGGCGCCTGGCGGTTTGGGTGTCACTCGGGTTCCTGGCCGCGTCCCTGCTCTGCTCCATGGCGTGGAGCCTGGAAAGCATGATCGTATTCCGCGCCCTGCAAGGCTTTACCGGTGGCGCGCTGATTCCGCTGGCGTTCACCCTGACCTTGATCAAGCTCCCGGAACACCACCGCGCCAAAGGCATGGCCATGTTCGCCATGACCGCCACCTTCGCCCCGTCCATCGGCCCTACCCTCGGCGGCTGGCTGACGGAGAACTGGGGCTGGGAATACATTTTCTACATCAACATCCCGCCCGGCCTGATCATGATCGCCGGCCTGATGTACGGCCTGGAGAAAAAAGAAGCCCACTGGGAATTGCTGAAAAGCACCGACTACGCCGGCATTCTCACCCTCGGCGTCGGGCTCGGTTGCTTGCAGGTGTTTCTGGAGGAAGGCCATCGCAAGGACTGGCTGGAGTCGAACCTGATCGTGACACTGGGCAGCATCGCGCTGGTCAGCCTGATCACCTTTGTGATCGTGCAGTTTTCCAAACCCAATCCGCTGATCAATCTCGGCATCCTCGGCAACCGCAACTTCGGGTTATCCAGTATTTCCAGCGTCGGGATGGGGGTCGGGCTGTACGGTTCGATCTACCTGTTGCCGCTGTACCTGGCGCAGATCCAGAACTACAACGCCCTGCAGATCGGTGAAGTGATCATGTGGATGGGCGTGCCACAGCTGTTCCTGATTCCGTTGGTGCCGAAGCTGATGAAGTTCATCTCGCCGAAATGGCTGTGCACCTTGGGCTTCGGGCTGTTCGGGTTGGCGAGTTTCTCTTCGGGCGTGCTGAACCCGGACTTTGCCGGGCCGCAGTTCAATCAGATCCAGATCATCCGCGCCCTGGGGCAGCCGCTGATCATGGTCACCATCTCGCTGATCGCCACCGCCTACATCCTGCCCCAGGATGCGGGATCGGCCTCGAGCCTGTTCAACATCCTGCGCAACCTCGGCGGCGCCATCGGCATCGCCCTGCTCGCCACGCTGCTGGATGCGCGGACCAAGGTTTACTTTGACTACCTGCGTGAATCCATCGTGCCGAGCAATCCGCAGGTGGCTGAACGGATCGCCTCGCTGGCCGACCGGCTGGGCAATGAAACGGCAGCACTGGGCAAACTCAGCGAGATCGCCCACCAACAGGCGTCGATCATGGCCTATAACGATGCGTTTCACTTTGTCGGGATTGCGCTGGGGATCAGCATGGTGGCGGTGTTGCTGACCAAGAAATTGCCGCAGGGGTTGAAGGCGGGTGAGGCGCACTAGTCAAGTATTGTGGTGCCAAGACTGGCCCCTTCGCGAGCAGGATCGCTCCCACATTGGACCGCGCCGGTCATGACAACTCGATCAACTGTAGGAGCGAGCCTGCTCGCGATGAGGCCGCTCCAGTCACCGCAAATCAAACAGTGATCAACCGCTCGCGCAACTTGGTAATCTCGTCGCGCATCTGCGCCGCCGCTTCGAACTCAAGATCCCGAGCAAGCTGATACATCTTCTCTTCCAGGGCTTTGATACGCTTGGCGATCTCGCCCGGTGAGCGCAGTTCGGCTTCGTACCGGGCGTTTTCCTCGGCAGCCTTGGCCATGCCCTTGCGCTTCTTGCTGCGCGAACCGGGCACAGTGGCGCCTTCCATGATGTCGGCAACGTCCTTGAACACGCCTTTGGGGGTGATGCCATTGGCCAGGTTGAAGGCGATCTGCTTGTCGCGACGGCGCTCGGTTTCACCAATGGCCCGCTCCATGGAACCGGTAATCCGGTCGGCGTAGAGAATCGCCCGACCATTGAGGTTACGCGCCGCCCGGCCGATGGTCTGGATCAGCGAGCGCTCGGAACGCAGGAAGCCTTCCTTGTCGGCATCGAGGATCGCCACCAGCGAGACTTCCGGCATGTCCAGGCCTTCACGCAACAGGTTGATGCCCACCAGCACATCGAAGGTGCCGAGGCGCAGGTCGCGGATGATCTCGACCCGCTCCACGGTGTCGATGTCCGAGTGCAGGTAACGCACGCGCACGCCGTGGTCGGCCAGGTAATCGGTCAAATCCTCGGCCATGCGCTTGGTCAGCGTGGTGACGAGTACCCGCTCTTCCAGAGCGACGCGCTTGCTGATTTCCGACAGCAAGTCGTCGACCTGGGTCAGTGCCGGGCGGATCTCGATTTGTGGGTCCACCAGCCCGGTCGGGCGCACCACCATGTCAATGACGCGCCCGGCGTGCTCGGCTTCATAGTTGCCCGGGGTCGCCGAGACGAAAATCGTCTGCGGGCTGATGCTTTCCCACTCATCGAAACGCATCGGCCGGTTGTCCAGGGCCGAAGGCAGGCGGAAACCGTATTCGACCAGGGTTTCCTTGCGCGAGCGGTCGCCCTTGTACATGGCGCCAACCTGCGGAACGCTGACGTGGGACTCGTCGATCACCAGCAAGGCATCGGCCGGCAGGTAGTCGTAAAGGGTTGGTGGCGCCGCGCCGGCTTCGCGGCCGGACAGATAGCGCGAGTAGTTTTCGATGCCGTTGCAGTAACCCAGCTCGAGGATCATCTCCAGGTCGAAACGGGTGCGCTGCTCCAGGCGCTGGGCTTCCACCAGTTTGTTGTTGGAGCGCAGGTATTCCAGGCGCTCCTGCAACTCGACCTTGATGCCTTCGACCGCGCCCATCAGGGTTTCCCGTGGCGTCACGTAGTGGCTCTTCGGGTAGAAAGTGAAGCGCGGCAGCTTGCGAATGACTTCGCCGGTCAGCGGATCGAACGCCGACAGGCTTTCCACTTCATCGTCGAACAGTTCGATGCGGATCGCCTCGAAATCGGATTCCGCCGGGTGGATATCGATCACGTCGCCACGCACGCGGAAGGTCGCACGGGCAAAATCCATGTCGTTGCGGGTGTATTGCAGGTCGGCCAGGCGTCGCAGCAATTCGCGCTGATCGAGCCGGTCGCCGCGATCTACGTGCAACACCATCTTCAAATAGGTTTCCGGGCTGCCCAGACCGTAGATGCAGGACACTGTGGTGACGATGATCGCGTCCTTGCGCTCAAGCAATGCCTTGGTCGCCGACAGACGCATCTGCTCGATGTGGTCGTTGATCGACGCATCCTTCTCGATGAAGGTGTCCGAGGACGGCACGTAGGCTTCCGGCTGGTAGTAGTCGTAGTAGGAAACGAAATATTCCACGGCGTTGTTCGGGAAGAACGCCTTGAACTCACCGTACAACTGCGCCGCCAGCGTCTTGTTCGGCGCCAGCACCAGGGTCGGGCGCTGTACCTGGGCGATCACGTTGGCGATGCTGAAGGTCTTGCCCGAGCCGGTCACACCGAGCAGCGTCTGGTGCGCCAGCCCGGCTTCGATGCCCTCGACCATCAGGCGGATGGCTTCCGGCTGATCGCCGGCGGGCTCGAAACGGGTGACTAGCTGGAATTCAGACATGAAATACCTCTGGTTCACTCTTGCCGGTATAAACGGCACGAACGAGAAAGACCGCAAACGACCGATGTCGCCCGAAGAAAAAACTGGATTGTGCTCAATGTGGAGCCGATTGCCAGCGCTTTCAAGGCAAACGTCCTACATCGCGCAAAACCTTTGCCGACGCCAATCGACTACCGGTCGAGAAATAATCGGAAAAACTTACCCGAAATGCTGATTCGCCTGTCGCCAGCCATCGCCGATGGCCTCTATACTAGCTCCCCGTTTGTGCACCGCTCTAGTGCATTCGGCTGGAGCGCGACACGTCCCTCCACACTCCATTCAGAGCCGCCGCAATAATGAGCCTGTTCTCCGCTGTCGAAATGGCACCACGCGATCCAATCCTGGGCCTCAACGAAGCATTCAACGCCGATACCCGGACCAACAAAGTCAACCTGGGAGTCGGTGTTTACTGCAACGAGGAGGGGCGAATTCCACTCCTGCGCGCCGTTGTCGAAGCCGAAACCATTCGCGCCGCTCAACACGTTTCCCGTGGCTACCTGCCAATCGACGGCATCGCCGCCTACGACCAGGCTGTGCAGAAATTGCTGTTCGGCAATGATTCGCCGCTGATCGCCGCTGGCCGCGTCATCACCACCCAGGCCGTTGGCGGTACTGGCGCACTGAAGATCGGTGCCGACTTCCTCAAGCAACTGCTGCCGAACGCCGTCGTGGCGATCAGCGACCCAAGCTGGGAAAACCACCGCGCGCTGTTCGAAACCGCCGGTTTCCCTGTACAGAACTACCGTTACTACGACGCCGCGACCCACGACGTGAACCGTACCGGCATGCTGGAAGACCTGAACGCGCTGCCAAACGGCTCGATCATTGTGCTGCACGCCTGCTGCCACAACCCGACCGGCGTGGACCTGAGCCCGGCGGACTGGAAAAACGTCCTGGAAGTCGTCAAAGCCAAAGGCCACGTGCCATTCCTCGACATGGCCTACCAGGGCTTTGGCGATGGCATCGACGAAGACGCCGCCGCCGTACGCCTGTTTGCTGAGTCGGGCCTGACTTTCTTCGCCTCCAGCTCGTTCTCCAAGTCGTTCTCGCTGTACGGCGAGCGCGTTGGGGCCCTGTCGATCGTCAGCGAATCGAAAGAAGAAAGCGCGCGTGTGTTGTCGCAAGTCAAACGCGTGATCCGCACCAACTACTCCAACCCGCCGACCCACGGTGCCAGCGTTGTCGCTGCGGTGCTGAACAGCCCGGAACTGCGCGCCCAGTGGGAAGCCGAACTGGCCGAAATGCGCCTGCGCATTCGCGGCATGCGTACCCAGATGGTCGACCTGTTGGCACAAAAAGCGCCTCAGCGCGATTTCAGCTTCGTCGGTCGTCAGTGCGGCATGTTCTCGTACTCCGGTCTGACGGTTGAGCAAGTTCACCGTCTGCGCAACGAGTTCGGCATCTACGCGCTGGACACCGGCCGCATCTGCGTGGCCGCACTGAACCAGAGCAACATCAAGGTTGTGACGGACGCTATCGTCCAGGTCATCTGATTACGCCTTGAAATGAAAAACGGGAAGCCATATGGCTTCCCGTTTTTTATTTGTTGCAGATTAATCTCAAAGCAGTGGCTCTGCCCTCTAAACTCCACAGACTTGTATACACCCTGGAATTCCTGCGAGAACCCACATGAAAAACGATGACCTGCGCGCCGACCGCGATGACCTGGATGATCTGGATCATTTCATCCCCCGCGCCCCGACAAAACGTGGCAACAACCTGGTAATGCAAGTCGCTGCTGGTGTATTCCTCGGCGGCCTGGCCCTGTGGCTGGTGCAATTGGGGGCCACGGCGCTCTACGCCAAACTGATGCTTGGCACGATTACCTTCGGCGGTTAAGCCAGTTCGGTCGCACGCTGGCTGGCAGCGTCGTCGTAGGCGACATACAGCGATTCCGCGACCTGGCTCTTGATCGCTTTAGTGCTTTCCAGGCCCAGGACAAAACCTTCGGCCTTACCGCCCGCGCGGTTTAATTCGTCAGCCGTACTGGCCTGAGTAATGGCGTCGAACAGTTTTTCGGCGTGCGGGCCGACACCTTTGGGCAGGCTGATCTGGGCGATGCTCATGCACGCACCCCATGGTTTTGATGGGTGATGGCTGGATGATTCATGACGCGTACCTTTTTGGCGAATGGACGGTAGCGCGTGTAACCACTTCCGGGCGGCCATGGTAGACCTCTGGGGTGATTCTGGTAACCGCCAATCGCCGCTAAACCACCGCCCGTCCCGATGACTCGCTCAAATTGTTATTCGATGCTTGACTTCTCTTTTTGAATCAGTAAGATACGCGCCATTCCGCGATAGCTCAGTTGGTAGAGCAAGTGACTGTTAATCACTGGGTCCCTGGTTCGAGTCCAGGTCGTGGAGCCAGACAAGGTTCCAGAGAAGGCTTTCAAAATCTCTGACCCCCCCGAAAAACCCGCCTTCTGGCGGGTTTTTTCGTTTTGGCGTTCTGTCGGATTCTCGTGAATCCTGGTGGATACCAACCGTTTTAAGGATAGAGTTTGGGGTAGAAGGTCAGCTCGATAAAAGGGAGTACCCTTATGTCGCGCACTACTGCTCCACTCTCCGACTCCACTTGCCGTTCGGCCAAGCCCACAGACCGCGCCTACAAGCTTTTCGACGGCGACGGCCTTTACCTTCTAGTCCAACCCAATGGCCGGGAAGGACTGACCTCATTCGGCAACTACCCCATCGCTGGCCTCGCGGCTGCGCGCCGCAAGCGCTTGGAGTCCAAGCGAATGCTGGCGGATGGCATTGACCCTATAGGAGCCAAGAACCAAGCCAAGACGGACGCTCTGATCAAAGGCCGCACCTTTGAAAGCGTTGCCCTCGGCTGGCACACGGAAATGTCAGCCAAGTGGGCACCGGACTATTCCAAGACAGTGATGAGTCGCCTCAAAACTCACCTCTTCCCGCTGATCGGCGCCCGCGCCATTGTCGACCTCGACACCCACGACCTTATGCGACCCCTGGAAGTGATCAAGAGGCGCGGAACGATAGACGTTGCTTTAAGGGTACAAAACTACCTGCAGAGCATCATGCGCGAAGCAAAGCGCCTCCGGCTCATCACCGTAAACCCTGCTTACGACCTCGAAGGCTCGATCAAAGCCTCGCGGGTCGTCCACCGCCCCGCTTTATCCTTATCGCGCCTGCCTGAATTGCAGGAACGGATCGACACCTATAAAGGCCGGGCACTTACCCGGCTGACGGTCTTGCTGTCGCTGCACGTGTTTGTACGCTCCAGCGAGCTGCGCTTCGCCCGCTGGAGCGAGTTCGACCTCAAACGTGGCGCCTGGGAAATACCCGACACGCGACCAGCGTTGGAAGGCGTACCCTTTTCCACAAGGGGTACGAAGATGGCAGGCGATATCCATCTTGTACCCTTATCGCCGCAAGCGATCGCCCTGCTCGAGCAGATCCACGCAATCACAGGCAAATTTGACTTGGTGTTCGCAGGCGATACCAAGTCTTGGAAACCAATGTCCGAAAACACGGTGAACAGCGCGCCTCGGAAGATGGGGTACGACACCAAATCCGAGATCTGTGGCCATGGGTTTCGTTCGATGGCCTGCAGCGCACTGATCGAGTCAGGTTTGTGGACGGACTCAGCCATCGAGCGGCAGATGAGCCACAAGGAACGCAACAACGTCCGCGCCGCTTACATCCACAAGGCAGAGTTCATCGAGGAGCGCAGGCTGATCATGAACTGGTGGAGTCGCTACCTTGAGGCTAATCAGCAGAAGCATGTCAGCCCACGCGAATTCGCCAATCAGACGGGTGCGAACGTCACTCGCCTAAAAGCAAAACGTGGCGCAACTGAGTAAGCGCTCGGTCTTCATATCTCAGTGATCCGCTTGTCCACGCGGATCCATCCAAGTGGGGCTGCAAAGCCGCCCTGTTTGGATGGACCTCACTTAAAAAATCTAAAGCCCACACAATTGTCTGCGGAAAACCACTGATTTCCATCGGTGGATAATTTCATCCGCAGCCGCAGAACTCCCAACAATTCGAGCCTTGACCCGAATTCTCCACAGGCGTAGAAAAGGTCGGGCAAAGCGCTGTCGTTGACAGCAACCCAGGTAGCCAGAACCTTTAAGGCTACGCCACACCGTGGTGGTTCTCCCAAAGTGCGATTAGCGTCCGGCGGCTCGCACGGTCACAGCGATGTGATGGATGCCTACTTTTACCAGTGTGCCCACTGCGGCAACTCATCCCCTTTCATAGCTGCTCTGCAGCAACCTATTCGCTTGGCCATTTCACTGCGCCAACCTGCGCCCGTCTCTTTCTCCCGGAAAGAGACGGGCGCTCCTACCGCTGCTGCAGCCCACCTAGTACAAGGCTTTGCGGCATTCCCCCTCGTGACAATCGGCGTGACAAATACCGAAGTCACCAGCAACAGCGATGCAGATGATGGTGCCGCAGCCCAGGGAATGGACTGCACCTGACTGACAGTCAGGCGCGCCCTGGTCATCGTCTCACTGCCTTCACCCGACTCAGGATCTCGCGGCGCCGGTCTCGTCAGCCAGCGCAGCCTCCACCCGCCCACGTCTTCGGAAGTGTTCAGGAGGCCAGATCATGAGATGCCCATGCTCCCGGTCGTAAAGAGCCGCCAGTCCCGCGTTAGCGGACAACCCTCACAGGTCGCAGGGGCCTTGATCCCTGATAACACTCAACATTCTTGGCGGGATGACGTGAGGGAAAGTTTCAACGGTTTGGCTTCGAGAGTAATTTGATCATGGCATTGGTCGGTAGAAGGAATGGGCGGAATTTTGGCTACGGCCGGCAATTGAGCTATGCCGGGCCATAGGCGTTGAAAGACCGGTTTGGCGGCTGGCATTACGGCACGGTCAAAGCGCACAGTGATCGGTGGTAAGCGGTAATCTCTGAAGGTGGGATAGCAGAAACAACTATTGCGCAGAGTTCACTGCACGCTAGGTAAAAATCGCTACGGTCTGGCGTGCCCACAATCCGGCCATGCCTCAAACAACACCGCCTGCAATGACAGGGCTGCAGATAGCCCGTCAAACACAGTTCTTCCCTGGAGCCAGTTGGCCGGAGCCACGAAGGGCGCAGCGGGATCAAACTGTTGAGTAAACTGGGCCAACGAGCTCATATCGATTTTCCTTTTTGAGACGATCCAGGCACGCAGGTATCAAGCAACATGAGTGTTCGCTGCAAGCTCATGCGCGGGCTCAGGCTTGATCTTGAACCAGAGGGCGTACATCGCTGGCAGGAACACCAAGGTCAGCACTGTGCCGGCAAACGTACCGCCAATCAGGGTGTACGCCAGCGTTCCCCAGAACACCGAATGGGTCAGCGGAATGAACGCCAGCATCGCCGCCAACGCCGTGAGAATCACTGGCCGTGCACGCTGCACAGTGGCTTCGACCACTGCGTCATAAGGCGACAGACCGGCTTGCTTATTAGAGTGAATCTGGCCAATGAGGATCAGCGTGTTGCGCATCAGAATCCCTGACAAGGCAATCAATCCCACCAAGGCGTTGATCCCGAACGGCTGCTGGAACAGCAGCAGAATTGGCACCACACCAATCAGGCCCAAAGGCGCGGTGGCGAACACCATCATCATTGCCGACATCGAGCGCACCTGAATGACGATGGTCAGCAACATCAGCGCGATCATGATCGGGAACAACGGCAGCAATGCCTTGTTTGCTTTACCCGACTCCTCGATCGCGCCGGCAAACTCAATGCGGTAGCCCGCCGGCAGCTTTTCGATGATGGGTTGCAACTGCGTTATCAAGGCGTTGGAGACATCGGGAGGCTGAAGACCTTCAGCCACGTCACCGCGCACGGTTATTGTCGGCGTACGATCACGACGTCGCAGGATGGGCTCTTCCATGCGCACATCCACCGCCCCTACCTGGGACAGCGAAACGCGCTGGCCTTGGACGCCGGTCAGCGTGAAGGCGGCAATTTTCGATGGATCCAGACGCGTCTCACCAGCGGAGCGAGCGACCACCTGAACCGAACGAATGTCCTCACGCACCTCGGTGACAGGCACCCCCGTGAGCAGAAATTGCAGCTGTTGCGCGACATCGGTCGAGGTCAAGCCGAATGCTTGCAGGCGATCCTGATCCAGCGTGAGATGAAGTGCCGGCACGCGCTCGCCCAAGTCGGTGTTGACGGTCCTCATCATGGGGCTGGCGGTCATGACCGCACGCACCTGTGCGGCGATATCCCGCAACACTGCGGGGTTGGCGCCCATCACCCGAAAGGCCACCGGATACGGTGAGTAAGGACCAAATACCAACTGCGTCACCCGCACGCGGGCTTCAGGCGCCAAGCCATCGGCCGCCGCTTGTCTGAGGCGGAGCTTGAGCGCCTCACGCTCTTGCTGATTCGCGGTCAGGACGACGATTTTTGCGAAGGATGGATCGGGTAGTTCAGGGGCCATCGCCAAGTAGAACCGCGGCGCGCCCTGGCCAATGTAAGCAGTGACGATCTTGGCCTCCGGCTGCTGAGCCAACCACGCCTCGACCTTGGCCGCCGCCACATCAGTCTGTTCGATAGAGGTGCCGTAAGGCATCTGCACCTCAACCAGCACCTCAGGTCGGTCGGACGTGGGGAAGAACTGCTTGTTGACCACGCCCATGCCCAGAATCGCAACAACAAACAAGCCCACGACGGATGTCGCCACCAGGCCTTTGCGGCGGATCACACTGCCCAGCAGGCGCCTGAAACGCTGGTAGTTCGGTGTACCGTAAATCGCCGTATGCCCGCCTTCAGGCACCTTGATCTGCGGCAGCAGTTTGACGCCCAGGTAAGGGGTAAACACCACAGCCACCACCCAGGAAGTGATCAGCGCAATGCCAACGATCCAGAACATGTTCGCGGTGTACTCACCAGCGGTCGACTTGGCAAAACCGTTGGGCATAAAGCCGATCGCCGTCACCAACGTCCCCGACAACATCGGCGCGGCCGTGTGGCTCCAGGCATAAGCGGAGGCCTTGATTCGGTCGTAGCCCTCCTCCATCTTCACCACCATCATTTCAATGGCAATGATTGCATCGTCCACCAGCAGCCCCAGCGCCAGAATCAACGAGCCCAGGGTAATTCGATCGAAGTCTTTGCCCGTGGCCGCCATGACAATGAACACGGCCGCCAGAGTCAGCGGCACCGCTGCGGCAACCACAACGCCGACACGCCAGCCCATGCTGAGAAAACACACCAGCAGCACCACGCCCAAGGCAGCAAAAAACTTCACCATGAACTCGTTGACGGATGCGCCAATATTCACCGCCTGATCCGTGACCTTGGTCAGGCTCATGCCCAAAGGCATCTGCTCATTGATCGCTGTGGCCTCAGCGTCCAGCGACTTCCCCAAATCCAGGCCGTTCCAGCCATCGCGCATGACCACGCCGAGCAACAGTGCCGGCTCGCCGTTGTTGCGTACCAGGAATGTCGCGGGGTCCTCATAACCGCGCTTGACCTCAGCCACATCGGACAACTTGAGGGTTCTGCCCTGCACTGTCAGCGGGGTATTGCGAATCTTCTGCAGGTCATCAAACGCGCCATCCAGGCGGATGAAAACCTGGGGCCCCTTCGCTTCTACCGAACCGGCCGGCGTTATCATGTTTTGCGTGTTCAACGCACTGAAGATGTCTCGTGCAGAAATGCCCAGTGTCGCCAGACGCTCGTAGGACAGCTCGACAAAAACGCGCTCGGCCTGTTCACCGATGATGTTGACCTTCTTCACACCCGCCACATGCAGCAGACGCTGGCGCAAGCTCTCGGCTTCGCGCACCAACAGACGTTGGGGCTCGCCCTTGGCCTTGAGCGCATAGAGCGCGAAGGTGACATCGGAATACTCATCATTGACCATCGGGCCGATCACCCCAGACGGCAACCCCTTCTGCTCATCCAGGATTTTCTTGCGCGCCTGGTAAAACTCCTCCTGGACGGCTGAGGGGGGCGTGCTGTCGAGCAGGTACACCGTAGTGAATGCCAAGCCGGGCCGGGTAAAGGTCTCGGTCCGATCGTACCAACGCAGTTCCTGCATGCGTTTTTCCAGCTTTTCTACCACCTGGTCTTGCATCTCCTGGGCCGTCGCCCCAGGCCAGGCGGTGACCACCGTCATTTGTTTAATGGTGAATGCGGGATCTTCCGCACGCCCCAGTTTGAAGAAGGCGTACAACCCACCCACAGAAATCAGCAGGATCAAAAACAGGGTGATTGAGCGCTCGCGTACGGCCAGCGCCGAAAGATTGAAGCCGCTCATCGACTTACCTCAACCACTGAATTTTGCGGAGCATCGGCGAGTTCAGTCCTGACCTTCTCTCCCCCGCTCAGCAAGTGAGCACCCAATGCGACAACACGATCACCCACCTGCAGATCCCCCGTCACGCGCACGCTGGCCTCATTATTCAGGCCGCGAACCTTGATCGGGCGCCATGCCACCTGCTCAGGTTCCCCGCCCACCACCCAGACCCCCGGGCCTTTACCGGCGTCGTAGAGGGCCCCCATGGGCACCTGTAATTCCTTGGCATCAGCAACATCCGTGTCAGCGATAACCACTGAGATTGTCGAACCCAGGGTGGCGTTGGAGAGTGCCCCCTCCAGCACATAACGCGCTTCAAACGTTCGGGTCTGTCGGTCGGCAGAGTCGGACAACTGGCGTAAACGCGCTTTACCTGCAGTCTGGTGCTGGCCGTATAGCTCAACCGTCGCCGCCGAGTCCAGCGCAGGACGTAGCGTCTCGGGTAACTGGATCACGGCCTCGCGCTGCCCTGAATGGGCAACGCGTACCACCACCTGCCCTGCGCCAACTACCTGCCCCGGCTCCGCCAAGGTATCCACTACCACCCCGTCAGCATCCGCCAGCAACGTCGAATAACCGGTCGCGTTTTTCGCCACATCAGCCTGGGCCTGGGCAGCGTTGAGTTGGGCTTTCGCCGAGTCGGCAGCTGCTTTGAACCCTGCGTAAGCTGAAGCAGATACCGCTCCGACGGACACCAGATCACGGTAGCGAAACTCGTCATCGGAGGCCTGCCGAGCTCGGGCCATGGCGGCCAGTACCGCTTCCTGCTGTGCCCGCGCGGTCAGCGTCAGGTCGTTGGCATCGATTCGCATAAGTGGCTGCCCGCGCTTGACACTCTGTCCAGCATCCACCAAACGCTCCAAGACCTTCCCAGGTACCCGAAAACCGAGATCGCTCTGAACTCGGGCCGCGACGATACCGGTGAATACCCGTGCCGCAGGCGCGGAGGGTTGAACCACGCCGATGCGCACCAAGGGCACTTGAAGGCGAGGATCGGCAGGCGTGGCCTCGTTGCAGGCCGCTAGGGCAAACGGCAACAAGACAATGAAAATGGCTGACATGCGGTGGCGCTGGATCATAAAGACCTCTCGGTAGCGGATGCACCATGCTTATTCAAGTGACCATTTATGTCAATAGTCACTACCGAGACGAATGAACATCGCCCACTTGATCAGAGCAAAGCAAAGAGGCTCGATATCTAGTTTTTTCAGGCGCACACGCTGATACGGATGCGCAGCGCATCCGTCAGCAGAGGTTTAAGGCATCAGGCTGCGCAGAACAAGATTGGAGATGAGAGAAGGGGCTTCTTCAACAAAATCGAGGTTGTACTGCAATAGCAGAGGATTGATGAAGGGCCGCAGAGCGAGATGAATCGCCTCTACCGTCTCGTCCAGCGGAGTCTTGCGTTCAAACTCACCGAGCTCTCGCCCCTCACGCACGATTTGCAACACGAAGCTCTTGATCTGAGCGTCATAGACTTGTGAGCTGGGCCATCGCTCCGACGCGGCGAACGCTGCGATGTCGTAGAGTTTACGGTCGTTAAAGAACAGGCTCACACCTGTAGCGATTAAGGTTTTGACCAGGCGCCGAAAACGTTCAGTCGGCGAGATGCCGTCTACATTGATGGCTTGCTCCACTGCCGCAACGATTTCAGTCAGGCAATTGGTACAGATAGCGTTACCAATCGCCTGCTTGGATTCAAAGAATTTGTAGATGTAAGCCTTGGAAAAGCCGATGGCCTTGGCTAGGTCAGAAACCGTTGTTTTGCCATAACCGTATTGACTGAAATGTTCGTTGGCCGCCGCGACAATCTGGTCTCGAATGTCGTGATCGGCTGGGCCACGGGCGCTGGGCGAAGAAACTGATGGCTGATTCATGCGAGCAGCTTACTCATCCCAAAGGTGGTTGACAACTTGTGACCAAATTGTAATATCGTCACAAACCGACCCTTTCGCAGGTATCGCATGTACCCTCCTCCTCGTTTCGCCGTCTTACTGTGTTTGGGTATGGTTGCAGGTTGCGCAGTGGGCCCCGACTACTCAAAACCCCGTGTGGAATTGCCCGAGCATTTCTCGGCGCAAACGTCCAAGGCACGACAAGTGGCCGCCGCAAATGCCGATCTCGCCGCTTGGTGGAACGCATTTAATGACCCGATACTCAGTCAGCTGATAAATCGAGCACTTGAACAGAACCTCGATTTAGCCCAGGCAAGCGCAAGGATCGATCAGGCTCGCGCCGGTTTGGGGGCCGCTAACGCAGCACTCCTGCCGTCGGCCACCGTCAACGGTCAAGCGGCCCGAGCCCGACAGTCATTGGAGACTCCGTTAGGCCAAGTGCTGAATTCAGACCCTTCCTATAATCGCTACGGCAGTGCCTATGAGGCGAATTTGAATGCCAGTTGGGAGCTGGATGTGTTTGGCGGGCTGCGCCGAGGTAAAGAAGCGGCCTTCGCCGATTATCAGGCCTCGCAAGCCGGAGCGATTGCCACACGCCTGGCAGTGGTCGCGCAAACAGCCGACCTTTACATCAGCATCCGTGGCCTGCAAGCACGTCTGGAAATCGCCCGGCAGCAAGTAGACACACGACAACAACTGCTCACCACCATCGAACATCTCTACGCAAAAGGCCTGGCGGCTGAACTGCAGTTGAACCAGACCCAAGGCGCGCTGAACCAAGCGCAGGCCACCGTGCCGGTACTGCAAGCAGGCATTGACACGGCAATGAATGCGCTGGATGTCATGTTGGGCAAGGCGCCCGGCACTTACAGCGCGCAGTTGACTAAGCTGGCGCCCATCCCTGAGGTGCCAGGCCTCTCGGACATGGGCGCTCCAGCCGACCTGCTGCGTCGGCGTCCAGACTTGATCGTCGCGGAGCGCCGTCTTGCGGCATCCAGCGCGCGCATCGGCGAAGCCATGTCCGAGTACTACCCCAAACTGTCTGTGGCTGCGCTGCTCGGCAGTGCTACATCGGTATCCAGCGCAAACCTGTTCAGCAACGGCGCCAGTCAGGCTTCGGCGGCACTGGGATTACGCTGGCGGCTGTTCGATTTTGGCCGCATCAACGCCCAGATTGATTTGGCAAAGGGCCAGGAAGCCGAAGCCTTGGCCGCTTACCGCCAGTCCGTTCTGCGGGCCTGCGAAGATGTGGAAAGCGCTGTTTCGGCACGGATCAACCGCGAGCAACAATCGACCCAGCTCGCCCAGGGCGAGTCGGCGTATGCGAAAGCCAGAGCGACATCGTTTGCCGCCTATGAAAAAGGCGCGGTCAGCTTGATCGAAGTGCTGGATGCCGATGAACATCTCCTAGCGGCATCTGATGGCAGAGCCCAGGCACAAACTGAATCGGCTCGCGCTGCAGTGGCCACGTTCAAAGCATTGGGCGGCGGTTGGCAGCGAGATGACTCAGATGCTCGCGTTGTCTCAAAAAGAGCGGAAACTCGAATGGTTTTTCCTGATCCAGGGATATCGAAAGAACTCCAATAAAATACGGGCTGGATTAGGATAATCGTAGGGATATATATACTAAAAAACAGAGTAATTTCATTGTAGAACAAATGCTTATTTTTCTGTTCGAGTCCAGGTCGTGCCAGATTATGTTCAGAGAAGGTTTTCAAAATCTCTGACCACCAGAAACCCGCCTTCCGGCGGGTTTTTTCGTTTGTGCGCCAGGCATGGCGCGTTGCGCGTAAGCGCAACCAGCTTGGCTGTGGTGGCCTCGCTGGTGACTTGGAGGTGAAAGTCCTCTACACACCCGGCAAGGGGAAGTGTTAGCCAGAGGCAAGGGTGTCGCGGGTGACTGCGAATCTGAAGGAAGCCCGAGGCAAACTGCTGGCCTGACGAACAGGAAGCGGATAGAGGCGGCGCAGCGGGGTAAGAAGGCAAGCATCTTCAAAGCCCGATACTTGCACAGAACGCTGTGACGTAGATCCGACAGGCATAAGCAGGAAGGTCACGCGAATTACCCTGGGAGATCTGCACGTTTGCCAGTGTGCTACCGAGCGTCGAGAGGCGACGGGATGAGCGTGCAGAAGTCAGCCGAGGCCGTAGTAAGTGGCGAATAACCCCGCCACCAAGGGCCGAACAGGTTATGCCGCCAGTAGGCGCCAGAGTCTCGACGAATGCTGAAACGCAGAATATTCTCCAAGAGAAGACTGTCTCCCCAAGTCCCGGACGGTATCCGAGGATGACGGCTGACAGGGCGCAAGCATCGACGGCGTCTGTGGCGTGGACGAACGCGGAGCCGGACACGCTGATGGAGCGGGTGCTTGCACCGGCTAACCTCAAGCGTGCGTATCAACGCGTAGTCAGCAACAAGGGCGCACCGGGTG